>JBOFSK010000316.1:0-1388 GCA_051651505.1 Aeromonas sp. | reverse complement strand
TCGTTGATGCGCACCAACAGCCCCTCTCGCGCCACCTCCACCTTGCCGTGAAAGGTCAGTGGCTGGGTAAAAGGCAGTTGATAGCGATACAGGGCGAGTGTCATCAGGGATTCCGTTTGTATTTGGAGAAGTCGGGGCGACGCTTTTCGTTGAAGGCGTTGCGGCCTTCCTGACCCTCTTCGGTCATGTAGAACAGCATGGTGGCATTGCCCGCCAGCTCCTGCAAGCCCGCCTGACCATCACAGTCAGCGTTGAGGGCGGCTTTCAGGCAACGCAGCGCCATCGGGCTGTTTTGCAACATTTCGCGGCACCAGCGCACGGTTTCACGTTCCAGTTCGGCCAATGGCACCACAGTGTTGACCAGACCCATGTCGAGGGCTTGGCTGGCATCGTACATGCGGCAGAGGAACCAGATTTCGCGGGCTTTCTTCTGGCCGACGATGCGGGCCATGTAGGAAGCGCCCCAACCGCCGTCGAAGGAGCCGACTTTCGGGCCGGTCTGGCCGAACTGGGCGTTGTCGGCAGCGATGGTCAGGTCACACATCATGTGCAGCACATGGCCACCACCAACGGCGTAACCGGCCACCATGGCAACCACAGGTTTCGGGCAGGTGCGGATGTCGCGCTGGAAGTCGAGCACGTTGAGGTGGTGAGTTCCCTCGTCATCGCGGTAGCCACCGTAGTCGCCACGGATCTTCTGGTCGCCGCCGGCGCAGAAGGCTTGCTCGCCAAAACCGGTCAGGATGATGGTGCCGATATGGTCGTCATAACGGGCATCAGCCAGCGCCTGCAGCATCTCTTTGACGGTGCGGGGGCGAAAGGCGTTGCGCACCTGAGGGCGGTTGATGGTGATCTTGGCAATGCCATCGTCGGACTTGTGATAGAGGATGTCCTCGTAACCGGCGGAACAATCCTGCCATTCAACAGGTGCGTACAGTTCCGCTTCTGTCATTGCTTCAATCATGACTCGTCTCTTCTTGTTGGTTGACCCACTCCGCGAGGAGTCGGGCAAAGGGTTCAGGCTGATAGGCGTGCAGATTATGGCCGCCATCCAGCACCAAGTGTTTGATTTTGCGATGTTGACTCGCCAGCTGGCAAGCCAGCTGATGGAATTTTTGATCTCGCGTGCCGCTCACATAGGTGACCGGCAACTGGCACGCCATGAGCCAGGGGGCGAGATCCGGCTGCTTACCAAGGGAGGTGGCGCGCAGCATGGTGGCGATGGCCTTGCCATCATTGCCAAGGCGGCGGGCGATCTGGCGGGCGCGGGCTGCTTCGTCGAGATCGGCAAACACCCCTTGCTGGTACCAGTCTGCCAGCACGTCAGCCAAGGGCTCCTGCTCGAAACGCCGGGCCCACTGCTCATCGTGCTGGATGCGGGCGGCCCG
>JBOFSK010000315.1:0-14628 GCA_051651505.1 Aeromonas sp. | reverse complement strand
CGCGGAGATTGCTGAGGGTGGTATCGGCGATGGCGTGCAGCGCTTCGCGGGTCAAGAATGCCTGATGGCCGGTAAACAGCACGTTATGGCAGGCCGACAGGCGACGGAACACGTCATCGGTGATCACCTCGTTGGATTTGTCGGCGAAGAACAGATCTTCTTCCTCTTCGTAGACATCCAGCCCCAGCGCGCCGATGCGGGAGGCCTTGAGCGCCTCGATGGCAGCGTTAGAGTCGAGCAGGCCGCCCCGGCTGGTATTGATGATCATCACCCCTTTCTTCATCTTGGCGAACGCCTCCTTGTTCAACAGGTGGTAGTTCTCATTGAACAGCGGGCAGTGCAGGCTGATGATGTCGGATTGACGGAACAGGGTATCGAGATCCACATATTCGGCCCCCAGCTCAATGGCTGCCGGATTCTGGAACGGATCGTTGACCAGCAGGCGGACTCCGAAGCCCTTGAGAATGCGCAGGGCGGCGAGCCCGATCTTGCCGGTGCCGATGACACCAACCGTCTTGCCATGCATGTTGAAGCCGACCAGCCCTTCCAGCGAGAAGTTGGCATCGCGGGTGCGCTGATACGCCTTATGAATACGGCGGTTGAGGCACATCATCATGCCAACGGCATGCTCGGCGGTCGCCTCGGGGGAGTAGGCGGGCACCCGCACCACTTTCAGCCCCAGCTCCTTGGCGGCGGCCAGATCCACGTTGTTGTAGCCGGCGCAGCGCAGGGCGATCACCTGGGTGCCGTTGGCAGCCAGTTCGGTCAATACCTCGCGGTCGGCGTCGTCATTGACGAACAGACAGACCACCGGGAAGCCGTGAGCCAGTCGGGCCGTTTTGGCCTCCAGCCGCACATCGAAAAACTCCAGCTCGAAGCCATACTGGCTGTTGGCTTGGTTGAAATGCTCTTTGTCATAGCTCTTGGTACTGAATACAGCGACCTTCATGGTGTGTGCTCCGCAAGGTGGGTGTCGTTATATGACAATAAATACAATGAACTAGCGCTGGATAAACGGGCCGATTATTGCCCCCACGGCATGATGGGAACCGCGCTGACAGCACTTTTATACGAGCCATCGACCAGTTTGGTGCTGTAAGTCAGGTAGACCAGCGCATTACGCTTCTGGTCGTAAAAACGCACCACTTTCTGCTCCTTGAACACCAGCGAGGTGCTGACATCGAACACCTCTTCCCCCGCCTTCAGTTTGGCGGGCAGGGTGATGGGGCCGATCTGGTGGCACGACAGGGAGGCGTGGGAGGGATCTTCCGCCAGCCCCAGCCCGCCTTTGACGCCACCGGTCTTGGGACGTGCCAGATAGCAGGCGATGCCGTCGATGCGCGGGTCATCAAAGGCTTCTACCAAAATCTTGTGGTTGGGGCCGAGCAATTTGAAGGAGGTGCTCACTTCGCCAACGGGGTCGGCCTTGTCGGCCAAGGCTGGCAGCGTCAGTAAACAACTCGCCAGCAGTAATGCGCCTTGTAATCTGTTCATGTTGTTCCTCGCCTGCAGGGTGCGGGCCTCAGTAATGAATCACATAGGTAAGAGAGTCAGCATTTAACGCCATTACTGAGGTGGATAGTCCCAATATTGGGCCGGAATGCTTTTTAGCAATGGGGTCATGTCCGGATTGGGCAGGCTGATGGTGATCCGTTGGTCGAGATTGGCGCTGGCCAGCGCTTCACGGATGGTGGGATGTTCGCGGTAGAACTTCATGAAGCTGCCATCGGCATAGGCCCGTTCCAGCCCGGTCTGGATCGCCTTGGCCAGCTTGGGGTATTGGGGGCTGACAAAGAAGAGCTGGGCGAAAGGGTAGCGGATCAGCAGATGCTGTTCGATGGCGAGATTGGGGTATTGTGCCGCCAGTTCGTGGCGCTCGGCGAAGATCTCCACCAAGGCGCGGGGGAAGAAGTCGAGCTTGTCCCCATCATTGGTCAACCGAAACAGATTGCTGTAACGACCGGAATAGGTGGCAATACCCGCCTGTTCCAGGATCTTGTTGTCGGCCCAGCCCACTCCTTGTGCGGCCTTCATCGTTTTGAGATCGGCCAGGGAATTTATCTGGTTGAACTTCTCTTGCGCATCCGCGTGGATGAATGACAGCCGCAACCCTTCCAGGCCGCGAAACAGTGGAATAGGGATGGCAATCAGGGATGATTCGAGGGCACTGGAGGTTCCCATCCAGAACACATTGATACTCTTACCCTTGCTCAGCTGTTGCTGGAGGGTGAACTGGTTGAGATCGAGTTCGACCGGTTTAATGCGAAAGGGTTGGCCGGAGCGGGTCAGCGCCAGTTCCAGCAGTTTGAGTTGATACGCTTGATCAAGCTGGTTAATGGGACGGCTGGGTACCTTGACCGTCATAACCTGTGCTTGTGCCAGCAGTGGCAGACACAAACACAGTTTGATGAGCCATTTCACGCGCTGTTCTCCTGTCGATTCCGAGCCATGCCTGGAGTCTAACAGAACTTGCCACTCTCTTGTTGACGATGGCTCGTCAGCGGTGAGTGACAGTACAGGGTGGGATCAGGCGACGCGACGGAACACGTGGGTATCGTTAAATTCCTTGGTGCTCTGGCATTCAACGCAGAAACGAGATTCCGGACGGGCATGCAGTCGCTTGAGCGAGATTTCGTCGCCGCAGGATTCGCAGTAACCGAAATCCCCTTCATTTATCCGTCGCAATGCACCTCGTAACTTACGCAGATGCAGCTTGTCGTGCTCGATGCGGTTCAGCTCCAGACGGCGGGCTTCCTCGATACTGGCACGGTCAATTTCATCAGCCATCTCGTTGGTGTCGGTGGCGATGGCCTGGCTGGCCTGAGAGTTGAGGCGTTCTTCAAGCTCAACTATGTGTCGCTCGATCTGCCCCTTGTAAAAGGCCAGTTGGTCTTCAGTCATGAAATCACACATACGATTAACTACCAGTCAGTTTGCTTACCCAATAATCCCTGTTTATGGGGGCGGTCTGTCTACAGACCAAGCCCTTGTATCCTGACTTGCACCGGTTTTATGCAACAGAGTACAAATCAGGGCGGGCCTTGTACCAAAAAAATGCAGCCAAGCAAAGCAAATAGCATAAGGATTGTGCGTCTTTGCAAAGAAATAGCCGATTCTGCTGCAGAAGTGAGCAACTCTTGCACTGGCGCGCTCTGCTTGTTGGCATCCACTTTGCATTGCCATAGGTGAGTGGTTTTACACCAACGCCCCTGGGTCAGAGGTGTTTAGTATTTGGTATCTGACTGGTCATTATACCCGCCACTCTTTGCTATTTTTTTAAACACATTGCTTGACTTCGCCCTTGATAGCGGGCTTTTATGGTGGTTGTGATTACAATTTTATAACAAGGGTGTTCCATATATTAGACACCCTTGCCAATGGCAACTGTAGCGTCGGGGTTTAACATGGATCGTATTAAAGGCTGGATGGAGAGTAATCGCATCACGGAAGTGGAGTGCCTGTTCCCAGACTTCACCGGGAACGCCCGAGGGAAAATCATTCCGGCCAACAAGTTTTTGCGCGAGGGGGGGATGCGCTTGCCCGAGGTGATCTTCACCCAGACGGTGACGGGCGAGTATCCGGATGATGACAGCATGATAGACCCGCTGGAGCGGGACATGCAGCTCTATCCCGACCCCAACACCATCCGTTTTGTGCCGTGGGCGCTGGAGCCGACCGCTCAGGTGATCCATGACTGTTTTGACATTAATGGCAACCTGATCGACATAGCCCCCCGCTCCGTGCTGCGTCGGGTACTGTCATTTTACGAAAAAAAGGGCTGGAAACCGGTGGTGGCCCCCGAGCTGGAATTTTATCTGGTCAAGCGCAACGAAGACCCCGACTATCCGCTGGTGCCACCGGTGGGGCGCAATGGTCGCCCGGAGACCGCCCGCCAGTCGTTCAGTATCGATGCGGTCAACGAGTTCGACCCTATCTTTGAAGATATGTATGACTACTGCGAGGCGCAGGAGCTGGAGGTGGATACCCTGATCCACGAGTCGGGTGCCGCCCAGATGGAGATCAACTTCCTGCATGGTGATGCCATCGATCTGGCAGATCAGGTGTTCCTGTTCAAGCGCACCATGCGTGAAGCGGCCCACAAGCACGGTATCTATGCCACCTTTATGGCCAAGCCGATGAGCGATGAGCCGGGCTCTGCCATGCATATCCATCAGAGTCTTGAAGATGTGAATGGTCACAACCTGTTTGGTACGGCGAGTGGTGGCAATTCAGAGCTGTTTATGCACTTTATCGCCGGCTTGCAGAAATATACCCCGGCGGTAACTGCCTTACTGGCCCCCAACGTCAACTCTTATCGCCGCCTCACCTTCGGTGAGAGCGCGCCGCGTAACGTGCAATGGGGCATAGAGAATCGCACCTGTGGGCTGCGGGTACCCTTTTCTGATCCGAGTGCCCGCCGGGTGGAAAATCGCTTTGCCGGTGCCGATGCCAACCCCTATCTAGCGTTGGCCGCCACCTTGGCGTGTGGCTACCTTGGCATGATGGAGAAGCTGGAACCGCTGGCTGAGATGAAGTCGAGTGCTTATGACTTGCCTTATAGCCTGCCTCGCTCGCTGGAGGAGGCACTGAGCCATCTTGAACAGTGTGAACCCATCAAGGAGATGCTGGGGGAGCGCTTTACCCGCGCCTTTGTGGCCGTCAAACGTAAAGAGTATGAAACCTATTTCGGGGTCATTAGCCGTTGGGAGCGAGAGTTCCTGCTGCTGAACGTGTGATCTTGGTGCGTGCCGGTCACGCACCGCCCCAAAACGGGGAGGCCAATGCCGGCCTCTCCCGCTCATATCGAAGGAACCGAGGAGCACGTCATGCAGCATACGACTCGTGAGTGGCAGCAACTGGATGCTGGCCACCACCTGCACCCTTTTACCGATTTTCAGGCCCTGAATAATAAAGGAACACGCATTATCACCCAGGCCAGCGGCGTCTATCTTGAGGATTCCGATGGCCACCGCATTCTGGACGGTATGGCAGGCCTGTGGTGCGTCAACATGGGCTACGGTCGCCAGGAGCTGGTAGAGGCTGCCACTCGCCAGATGCAGCAACTTCCCTACTACAACCTCTTTTTTCAGACCGCTCACCCGCCGGTGATCGAGCTGGCCACCCTGCTGGCCGAAGTCACCCCGACTCATCTCCACCGGGTCTTTTTCACCGGCTCCGGCTCCGAGTGCAACGACACCGTGCTGCGGATGGTGCGCCACTACTGGGCCAGCCAAGGTCAGCCTGAGAAGCAGGTGATCATCAGCCGTCACAACGCCTACCATGGCTCCACCGTGGCCGGTGCCAGCCTAGGTGGTATGAAGGGGATGCATGCCCAGGGTGGCCTGCCTATTCCTGGCATAGTGCATATCGATCAGCCCTACCACTTCGGTGAGGGACAGGGGGTGAGCGCCCATGAGTTCGGTCTGGAGCGCGCCCGCCAGCTGGAGATGAAAATTCTGGAGCTGGGGGTCGACAAGGTGGCCGCCTTTATCGGTGAGCCGATCCAGGGGGCCGGTGGCGTCATCATTCCGCCCGATAGTTACTGGCCCGAGATCCAGCGTATTTGCGATCACTACGGCATCCTGCTGATCGCCGACGAGGTGATTTGTGGCTTTGGTCGCACGGGTCATTGGTTTGCTAGTGAAGGGTTTGGTATCAAGCCGGACCTGATGTGCTTGGCCAAGGGCATCACTTCCGGCTACTTGCCGCTCGGGGCTGTGATGGTGAGCGACCGGGTTGCTAAGGTGCTGGTGGAGGAGGGGGGCGAGTTTAACCATGGTTTCACCTACTCGGGCCATCCGGTCTCTTGCGCAGTGGCAGTCGCCAATATCCAGCTTATGCAGAAAGAGAGCATAGTTAAGCGCGTGCATGATACTATCGGCCCCTATTTGCAGCGCCGCTGGGCGGAGCTGGCCGATCATCCGCTGGTGGGAGAAACCCGAGGCAAAGGATTGGTCGCCGCGCTGGAAATTGTTGAGGACAAGCAGACCAACCGGCGTTTTCCGGCTCAGGCAAATGCGGGGATGACTTGCCGGGAGTTCTGCTTTAACAATGGCTTGGTGATGAGGGCGGTAGGCGATACCATGATCATATCGCCCCCCTTGGTTATCACCGAGGCGCAGGTAGATGAATTGGTCAAGCTAGCCAGGCACAGTCTGGATCTGACAGCGGCAAAGCTCAAGGATTGAGGCAGGCCAGGCAGGTTGGCATGCGCATACAATTTGCTTAGGAGACAAGGATGATGTCTTTCAAAACAGGAGTGATCGCGGCCTCTGTGGCGTTGGTCATGGCAAGTGCCGGAGCAATGGCTCAAGAGAAGGTGCTGCATGTCTATAACTGGAGCGACTACATAGCGCCGCAGACCCTGGAAAACTTCCAGAAGGAGACCGGGATCAAGGTAGTCTACGACGTGTTCGACAGTAACGAGGTGCTGGAAGCCAAGTTACTGGCGGGCAGCTCCGGCTACGATATCGTGGTGCCGTCCAACCCCTTCCTGGCCAAGCAGATTAAGGCTGGTGTGTTCCAGAAACTGGACAAGGCCAAACTCTCCAATTGGCAAAATATGGACCCCAACCTGCTTAAGGCCCTGGAGCCGAGCGACCCGGGCAACCTGTACTCCATCCCTTATCTGTGGGGCACTATCGGTTATGCCTACAACGCTGAGAAGGTGAAGGCAGTGCTGGGTGCCGATGCCCCGGTCAACTCCTGGGATCTGGTGTTCAAGCCGGAGAACATGGCCAAGCTGAAAGAGTGTGGCGTCTCCTTCCTCGATTCGCCGACCGAAATGCTGCCGGCTGCCCTGCAATATCTGGGTTTCAAACCGGATAGCCAGAAACCGGCCGAGCTGAAGAAGGCTGAGGAGCTGTTCCTCTCCATTCGCCCCTATACCGCCTATTTCCACTCCTCCAAGTACATCTCGGATCTGGCCAACGGCAATATCTGTGTGGCGATCGGCTACTCCGGTGACTTGCAGCAGTCCAAGGCGCGGGCGGCAGAGGCCAACAACGGCGTCGCGCTCACCTACACCATTCCGAAAGAGGGAGCCGGCAGCTTCTTTGACATGATCGCCATCCCGGCGGATGCCAAGAATGCCGAGGCTGCTCACACCTTCATTAACTATCTGATGAAGCCTGAGGTGATTGCCGATATTACCAATTTTGTCCAATTCCCGAACGGTAACCTGGCGGCCACCCCGCTGGTAGATGAGGCGATCCGCACTGATCCGGGCATCTACCCCGATGCAGCAACCCTGCAGCAGATCTACACCTTCCCGGATCTGCCGGCCAAGGTGCAGCGGGTGATGACTCGCAGCTGGACCAAGATCAAGTCCGGCAAGTAAGTCATAAGTACCCCTCTCGGTCCGCAGTTCGGCCGGGAGGGTAGTGATGCCATCCAATTGGATGGGCCGCGCGAAAGGATGCGCAGACGGTCAACCACTGAACAGGAGAACTGATACCGTGAACACCACCAAGTTGATAACCATAGCGCTGACCATGGGATGGGTGAATATGACCCAGGCCACGCCTGTGCTGCACTTCTACAACTGGTCTGACTATATTGGCGAGACCACCCTCAGCGACTTCCAGCAGGCGACCGGGATCCAAACTGTTTATGACGTGTTTGACTCCAACGAAACCCTGGAAGGCAAGTTGCTGACCGGGCGGACCGGTTACGATCTGGTGGTGCCTTCCAATAACTTCTTGCTTAAGCAAATTGAGGCGGGAGCCTTCCAGAAGCTTGATAAGTCGTT
Organism: Aeromonas sp.; assembly: GCA_051651505.1. Classification (GTDB taxonomy): domain Bacteria; phylum Pseudomonadota; class Gammaproteobacteria; order Enterobacterales; family Aeromonadaceae; genus Aeromonas. The sequence goes on along the minus strand of JBOFSK010000315.1, from coordinate 6,878 downwards.
GTTGCCCAACCTGGTTAACCTAGACCCTGCGCTGCTCAAGCAGCTCGACAAGGTGGACCCAGGTCATCAGTATGCGGTGCCCTACCTGTGGGGGACCAATGGTATTGGTTATAACGTCGACAAAATCAAACAAGTGCTGGGGGTCGACAAGATTGACTCATGGGCTGCCATTTTCGAGCCGGAGAACATGGCGAAACTCGCCCAGTGCGGTGTCGCTTTCCTCGACTCTGCCGATGAGATGATCCCCAGCGCCCTTAACTACCTCGGGCTTGACCCCAACAGCCATGCGGCAGCGGATCTCAAGCAAGCAGAGGCGTTGTTGCTCAAGGTGCAGCCTTATGTGGCCTACTTCCACTCCTCTAAATACATCAGCGATCTCGCTAATGGTGATATCTGTGTGGCCGCCGGTTTCTCCGGTGACATTTTGCAGGCAGCTGCGCGGGCCGACGAGACGGGCAAGGGGGTGAATATTGCCTACAGCATCCCAAAAGAGGGGGGCAATCTGTGGTTCGACATGATGGCGATCCCGGCTGATGCCACCAATGTCAAAGAGGCGCATGCCCTTATCAACTTCGTCCTGCGGCCTGAGGTGATCGCAAAAGTCAGTAATTATGTGGGCTACGCGAATCCCAATGCGCGGGCTGGTGAGTTTATGGATGAGGCAGTTCGCAACGATGAGGGGGTTTATCCACCTCAGGCTGTGTTGGCGCGGCTTTATGTGCAGCAAGCGCACCCTCGCTCAGTGCAGCGTTTAATTACCCGGAGTTGGACCAAGATCAAGTCCGGAACCTAACCTTGGCGCCCCTGCTTGGGCGCCAAATCGCTTTTATGGACTGACCCGGAGGTCGGTCTCACGTTGGGGAATTTGGTAATGGCGATAGCCTCCAGTGCCTATAAAAAAGCCCTCGAGGGCAGCCAGCAGCGCAAAGACGTGCTGGTGAAAATTGATCGGGTGAGCAAGCAGTTCGATGAAACGCTGGCAGTCGATAACGTATCTCTTAATATCAACAAAGGGGAGATTTTTGCCCTGCTCGGTGGTTCCGGTTCCGGCAAATCGACCCTGCTGCGGATGCTGGCCGGTTTTGAGCGGCCCACCGAGGGGCGGCTGTTTCTCGATGGGGTCGACATCACTGATATGCCCCCCTATGAGCGGCCGATCAACATGATGTTCCAGTCCTATGCCTTGTTCCCTCATATGACAGTTGCGCAGAACATCGCCTTTGGCCTTAAGCAGGATGGTCTGCCCAGCGCCGAAATTGAGGCTCGGGTGGAAGAGATGCTCAAGCTGGTGCAAATGACCCAGTATGCCCGTCGCAAGCCGCACCAGCTCTCCGGTGGTCAACGTCAGCGGGTAGCGCTGGCCCGCTCGCTGGCCAAGCGCCCCAAGTTGCTGCTGCTCGATGAGCCGATGGGGGCGCTCGACAAAAAGCTGCGCTCCAAGATGCAGCTAGAGCTGGTGGAGATCATCGAGCGGGTCGGGGTGACCTGCGTCATGGTGACCCACGATCAGGAAGAGGCGATGACCATGGCGGAGCGGATCGCCATCATGCATCTCGGTTGCATTGAGCAGATCGGCAGCCCGATGGATATCTACGAGACCCCGGCCAGTCGACTGGTGTGCGAGTTCATCGGCAACGTCAACCTGTTCGATGGCATGCTGGTTGAAGATGAGCAGGATCATGCCACTATCGCCTGTGCCGATTTGGAGCAGCCCATCTATGTCGGCCACGGCATCAGCTCTCGGGCTGAGAACAAGAAGGTGACCTACGCCCTGCGGCCAGAAAAATTGCTGATGAGCCTGCAAAAACCCCAGGAGATAGAGCACCCTGATTTCAACTGGACCAAGGGTGAGGTCTATGACATCGCCTATCTGGGCGGCCATTCGGTTTATCACATCCAGCTGCCTTCGGGCAAAATCGTTCAGGCTTTCATCGCCAACGCCGAACGCCACGGCAAGCGGCCAACCTGGGATGACCAGGTGTTCCTGTACTGGGAAGATGACAGCGGCGTGGTGCTGCAATCATGACTTTAGTGCAAAGACTGAAGCGGATGGGGGGGCGCCGGCTGGTGATCGGCATTCCTTTCTTCTGGCTGTTCCTCTTCTTCCTGCTGCCCTTCATCATTGTGGTGAAGATAAGCTTCGCCGAAGCGGATGTAGCCATCCCCCCTTATACCAATGTGGTGAGCTGGGCCGACAATCAGCTCACTATTTTGCTCAATATGGGCAACTACCTACTGCTGCAGGAGGATGAGCTCTATATCGCAGCGTATCTGGGTTCTCTCAAGATGGCCTTTATCAGCACCCTGCTCTGTTTGCTGATCGGTTATCCGATGGCCTACTCCATCGCGCGGGCCAACAAGGAGACCCAGACCGTGCTGCTGCTGCTGATCATGATGCCGACCTGGACTGCCATTTTGATCCGGGTTTACGCCTGGATGGGCATTCTCAGTAACAACGGCCTGCTTAACAGCCTGTTGATGAGCATTGGCCTTATCAATGAGCCGCTGCAGATCCTCAACACCAACCTGGCGGTCTACATCGGCATCGTTTACTCCTACCTGCCGTTCATGGTGCTGCCGCTTTACGCCAATCTGGTCAAGCATGACCAGAGCCTGCTGGAGGCCGCTTCCGACCTGGGGGCCCGCAACCTGACCCGGTTTTGGCAGATCACGGTGCCGCTCTCCAAAAACGGCATTATCGCCGGCTGCATGCTGGTGTTCATTCCGGTAGTGGGGGAGTTCGTTATTCCGGAAATGCTGGGCGGCCCGGAGACCCTGATGATCGGCAAGGTGCTGTGGCAGGAGTTCTTCAACAACCGCGACTGGCCGGTAGCCTCTGCACTGGCGGTGGTGATGCTGGCGGTGCTGATCATTCCGATCATCCTCTTCAACCGTAACCAAGCCAAAGAGCTGGAGGGCAAGGCATGATGAGACGTTTCGGTTTTGCCAAGCTGATGCTGTGGTTGGGGCTGCTATTTATCTACCTGCCCATGGTCATCATGGTCATTTACTCCTTTAACGCCTCCAAGCTGGTGACGGTGTGGGGCGGCTGGTCACTTAAGTGGTACTTCGGTCTGCTCGATAACAAGCAGCTGATTGGGTCGGTGTTCCGCTCGCTGGAGATCGCCTTCTACACTGCGATTGCCGCGGTGGCACTGGGGACGGTGGCCGCCTTCGTGCTGACCCGGATCCCCCACTTCCGTGGCCGTACCCTGTTTGGCGGCATGGTGACGGCGCCGCTGGTGATGCCGGAGGTGATCACTGGTCTGTCGCTGCTGCTGCTGTTCGTGGCGATGGCCCAGCTGGTAGGTTGGCCCGCCGAGCGGGGGATGCTGACCATCTGGATCGCCCACACCACCTTCTGTACCGCCTACGTGGCGATCGTGGTGTCGGCGCGCTTGCGGGAGCTGGATCTCTCCATCGAGGAGGCGGCGATGGATCTTGGCGCCAAGCCGTGGAAGGTATTCTTCCTGATCACCATCCCGATGATCGCCCCCTCACTGGCGGCAGGCGGCATGATGTCGTTCGCCCTGTCGCTGGATGACCTGGTGCTGGCGAGCTTCGTCTCTGGCCCGGGCTCGACCACGTTGCCGATGGAGGTCTTCTCGGCGGTGCGGCTGGGGGTGAAACCGGAGATCAATGCGGTAGCGAGCCTGATCCTGCTGTCGGTATCGCTGTTTACCTTTGGTAGCTGGTATCTGATGGCCAGGTCGGAGAAGCGGCGCCGCGCCGAGATTGCCATGACCACCCAGATGCAGGCGGTTGCCTGACCCCATGCTAAGATCCGCCTACTCTCGCCAACCGGAGGATGAGTATGCGGATCTCCCTTTTTAGCGGTCGCGGCACCGAGCTGGTGCCCGGCCTCATCAGCGCCATTGACAAGCAAGCAGTGACCGCACCTATCCGATGTACCTTTACCGGGCTGGATGGGGATGAGTGCGGCGATCTGCGTCATCACGGCGGCCCGGACCGGGCGCTCCACTACTATCCTGCCGAGCATTACCTCTGGTGGCAGACCTGGCAGACCGCTATGGGCCTTGTCATGCCCCGCACCCCTTGGCAACCAGGTGCTTTTGGCGAGAATCTATCCGGTTTCAGCTTGACCGAATCTGATGCTTGTGTCGGCGATGTCTATCAGTTGGGTGATGCCCTGGTGCAGATTAGCCAGCCGAGATCCCCCTGCTTCAAGCTTAATCAACGATTTGGCTATGGTCAGATGTCGCAGGTGATGCAGCTGGGTGGCCGTTGTGGCTGGCTGTTGCGGGTGCTGCAGGAGGGCATGGTCGCACCCGATATGGCCATGGATCTGGTGGATAGGCCCTACCCCATGCTGACGGTGAAGCGCACGGCAGATATTTTGTTTAATCAGTCACGCAATGAAGCTGACTTGCTGTTGTTGCTGGAAAATCCAGCGTTGGCACCCAGCTGGCGCCAGCAGGCAGCCCATTGGCTGGAACATGGTGTAGTAGCTGACTGGCAGCGTCGTCTACTGGGGGCGGAATCGGTGCGGTAGTGAGTGTGAGTTCCTGATGGCCGTGGGTCATCGTCAAGATAGTGCAGGACAGAAAAAATAGGGGGAGCCTGACTATTGAGTAAACGCTGTTTTTCCTGTTCGATGGCAGAAAAGTCTTGTTTCAATCCAGCTATTTAGGTAAGTTTTCATCCCGCAGACATCGGTGTGTAGCGCAGCTTGGTAGCGCACTTCGTTCGGGACGAAGGGGTCGGAGGTTCGAATCCTCTCACACCGACCAAATTTGAAAAGGCCGCTCAATAGAGCGGCCTTTTTGCATCTGTACCTTCGTGCTTTTCCCATCCTCCTGTTGCAGGTGTGGCCTATGTTATATGCGGGCAAGCCATGTTCGCTCTGTGGTGAGGCAAGATGCTTGCCAGTGTCTCCTTGGCACTACTTTGCTTGCGCCAACATTATGGTCACACTGTTGAGCAACAGGCATGGAAGTTGAGGGTTGCAAAGGAGTTTGGTTGGTGCGGTTTGGCACAATACCCAGCGCAGAGTGGGATTGATGAGCAAAAATTTGGTATGGCGTCAGAGTGGCAGAGATTAAAAGGGCCACCGCTCGGTGGCCCATCGGTGGAGTCTGATCCTGACTCCGGCACTCTAAATTGTGGCAATCTCGCTATGGGTATTGTCGATGGTTCCCTCCTTGCGCGCAGGGCGCTTACTCAAATATGCCAGTGCTGATGCCGCAATGCCTTGAAACTGTGTTGAGGTAGCAAGGCCGCGTGCTTGGGGTACTCACTAATGAAATGTACTATTCCCTCCATCAGTTGTGCACGTAATGAACTCACGGGCTCATGCCAGGCTTGCAGGCATAAATGGCCGGGGATCAACTGCTCCTTATAATCTTCCAGCAGTTTATCTGGCCAAGGTTCAACGCCGGAATTGCGTTGTAATAAGTAGTGGGCGGCAGGCTCACGGGCATAGATGAACTGAATAGGTGCCATATCGCGTTGGCATAGGATTTGACTGTTGATATGACAGGTCAAATGTCTTCCCGTTTTCAGATCCAAGAAATGGCCGCGTTGCCGACAGGGTACAATGCGATACCAAGGCAGGAGTGAGGAGAGAGAATACCCCTCAAGTTCCTGTTCCAACCAGTGGCGACACTCGGGTGTCTGCACCTCGTCGAGCATGGACTCGAGCTGTGTCAACAAGGCTCTGGATCGGGTGATAGCTGGTTTCGCACTCATCGCCTGCAATTCTCCCCCTGCACACAATTCCGAATTTCAGTATGGACCCTGATTGCTCGGGGGGCTTGGAAATCTAATGATTAAAAGTGGATTAGCGACCCAGTTCTTATGCACTAAATAGGCTCACCCCACCAGATAGGTGCCGGTGCCGAAGGCAATATGGGTGCCCTCTTCATTGTGCAACTCCATGCGGGCAACCGCGACCTTGCTGCCAGCCCGGATGATGTGGGCGGTGGCAATAAACGCGTTGCCGCGCCCCGGGCGCAGATAATCCACTCGCAGATCTATGGTGCTGAGGCAGGAGAAGCGCTCCTTGAGATAGCTGGGAGAGAAATCCTCCAGCTCATCGATGCAGGAGGCGGCGACTATCATGCCGCCCGCTACATCCAGCAGGCTGGCGGTGACGCCGCCGTGCAGAATGTTGTGGAAAGGGTTGCCGATCAGTTTGTCGTCCATCTGGATGCGCAGCTCTACCTTGTCGAAGTCGTAGTGGGTTACCTGCATACCAATCAGCTTGTTGAACGGCATCTTCTCGGCAAACAGGTTGGCAATGCCCCTAAGCGCCCTCTCCTTGAGCATCTGTTTCATTCTCTGATCCCAATCCTTGTCATCAAAGCCGAGTAAAAACAACAGCCAGTCTGCAACAGTACCTTAACAATCGCAATGGCTGGTTTATTGTGAGCGGCGGCTGCTTTAGAATGGCGACCCCAAAGGAGAGCCCATGACCGCGATTGCCGAACCCTTGCCAGATCCTCAGTCTGAGAGTCCGCTTGCCCTGCTGCAGGCGGTCTTCGGCTATCAGCAGTTTCGGTCGGGGCAGCTGGAGATCATCGAGCAGATAGTGGCGGGGCGCGATGCCATGGTGCTCAAGCCCACCGGGGGTGGCAAGTCACTCTGCTTCCAGATCCCGGCGCTGCTGCGGCCCGGGCTCGGGGTGGTGGTCTCGCCGCTGATCTCCTTGATGAAAGATCAGGTCGATAGCCTGCGCGCCAACGGCGTGGCGGCGGTCTACATCAACTCGGCCCTGAGCCGGGAGGAGATGATCCAGAACTTTGCCGCCATGCGCCGGGGCGAGATCAAGCTGCTCTATGTCTCCCCCGAGCGACTGTTGCAGCACGAGTTTATGGACCGGCTGGCCGAGTTGCCGCTCGGGCTATTCGCCATCGACG
>JBOFSK010000314.1:0-10758 GCA_051651505.1 Aeromonas sp. | reverse complement strand
GTGTACGCCCGGTGAGCCGGTGAAGTGAGTGATACAATCATGCCCCCACTGAGGCGAGCTAGATGTTTTCGCTTAAGCCACGGTAGAGATCCCCCTCTTTTTTCGGTCAAAGACCGGCGCGCATTGGCGAGAGCGGGGGAGGACGTCAAGGAGTATTTGCTAAGGAGTTAGGTAGTGGTGTTGATGCGGATCATGATGGTGCTATGTGCAAGCTATTGGTTATTGGGCATGCACTTTTTTATGCATAACCCAGGGGGAGCTGGGCTTTATCTGCCTTTTAATAGCTGGGGTTGGATGTTTGCCAGTTTGGCCATCGGGCTGGGTTTATGGCAGGTGACGTTACGTCAACGTCTGGTCTTTTCTCCATTACAAGCTGGTCTATGGATAGGGGCACTCTTGCTGCTGCTCCCCATGCTTTACCCCGGTTTTAGTTTTAAGGACTATGCCATCCCTCGTTTGCTGGGACTGTTTGCTGGTCTGCTGTTTTTATTTGGCTGGTACCAATGGCAATTAAGTCGGGTGCAGCGTGATCGTTTGCTCTATCTGTTGTTGGTGGCGATTGCGATACAAGCTGTGCTGGGGCTGGTGCAATATTATTTGCTGACGCCGGGCAACTGGATTGGCTATGACACCCAAGCCAATCGACCATACGGGATTTTTCAGCAACCCAATGTGATGGCCACCTTTATGGCGAGCGGCATGGCCCTGGCTATCTGGCTGGGGCTGCGTGCTGAGGGGGGGCGAGTGTTGCTGATGCTGCGTTATGGCGTTATTTTCGCGGCGACCCTGTTGCTGGTCGTGCTGCAATCCCGAGTCGGACAATTAGGCGGTGTGCTCGCGCTGTGCTTCTTGCTTCCGCAACTGCATCGGCAACGCTTGCTCTGGCGTATATTGGCGCTGGTGTTATTGGCCGTTGCGCTTGGCCTGTTATCGCAATATGTGATGGCTGGGGTCAAACGTGGCATCGAAATTTATCAATCAGGTGGAGTGCGCACACTTTATTGGTCTTATGCGGCCAAGCTGATTGCAGAAGCGCCCTGGAGTGGTTGGGGATATGGTAGTTTTGAATCTGTTTTTCTTCATCAGTATATGGCCGACAAAGCGCTGAACCCAGCGATGCTACAGATCGAATATAACCTCGATCATCCTCACAACGAGTTGCTTTATTGGGGAGTGGAGGGCGGCATTGCACCTATGGTTGGCATGTTGATCATGGGCGTTACTTTATTATGGCGTTTGGCTAGGGTGCGCTGGGTCAATGCCATGGCGTTGCTTGCGCTAGTCACACCGATCTTGCTGCATACCCAGACCGAATATCCGCTTTATCATGCTATCGTGTTGTGGTGGCTGCTATTGACGCTGATTTATATCATAGACAGCGAGATTGAAGAGACACATTTAGCCAGCTCGGGTGTTTCATCTTGGTGGGAGTTGGCATGCCGGCCTTGGTTATTACTGCGGTTTATGGCAGTGGCTATCCCTTTATTGGTAGTGCCTTTTATGTTAACCGCACTCCATACCGCTTGGGTGGTCACCCAATATGAGCGAGGAGGCTATAAAGAGCCCACTCAGTTATTGGATATCATCAATCCCATGGCATGGCTAACCAGAGTGGAGTTTGATGTGAATTCGGTGCGTTTGATGGTGGGTTTGCAGACCAATAACAAAGCTGAATTGGCTGCCTATTTGGCATGGGGGCAAGCGTTTGTAAGCCATACGCCAAGGGCTAATATATACGCCAATATGGTGATTGCCCTTAATGCGCTGGGTCAGTCGCAGCAAGCCGATGCCATGCGTGCGAAGGCGTTGCAGCTTTACCCTCAGGATCCGCTGTTGACCGGCTCTGCCGCTACGGCTGTTGTTACCGGAGTCGATCATCCTGGCGACATTAAATAGCGCAGGGTGACCTGCGATGAAAGCCTGCCTCTAACCAAGGCAGGCTTTTTTATTGGTTGTGGCGAAATGGGATATTAATGAGCCTTGTTATAGCCATCGCTGTCGTTGTTTGAGGATACGGTCAGGCTTGATACGGGTATGGCATTTACGGTGCCTTTTGTTATTGGCTGTCGTATCAACAGATAATCAAAGATCAAAAAATAGAAAAGCACGATAAATAGCGAAAAATGGTATGTCGTGGTGAAATAGCCATGCTATTCTGAAAGTGTTATTACAATAACTGATTTTTGTGAGGATATAATGAACGAGTTTCTGAAAGTTCTGCTGAACATTCGCAGTCTCCGTGCGGCTATTCGTGAGCTGCCGTTTGAGCAACTGCTGGAAGCTAAAGAAAAGTTTGACCTGGTTTATCAAGAGCGCGCTGATTCTGTCGAGCAAGAGCGTGCCGAACAGGAAGAGCGTCAGCGCAAGCTGAATGAATTTACTGAAATGCTGCAGCAGGCGGGAATTGATCCCCGTGAACTGTTGACCAGTGCGGCTGCCCCGGCTGCCTCTAGTGGTTCGGCCAAGAGCAAGCGTGCACCGCGCCCTGCTAAATACAAATATCAAGAAGATGGCCAGGAAAAAACCTGGACCGGTCAAGGGCGCATGCCAAAAGCCATTGCTGCCGAAGTTGCACTGGGTAAAAATATTGATGACTTCCTGATTTAATTCGTCAGCTATAGTCGTTCAATGATGCCGCCTCTGGTTAACGTGAGGCGGCATTATTTTTGGCTGCTATTTGCGGTTCACGTATTTCTTCTGACTCATATGGCTTCTTATATAAGCCAGTGCAACCGAATGCTGCGTGTAATCCGTCGCGATTTATCGGGATGAAAAAAAGCCCCGCAAGAGTGCGGGGCGTTGAGGTGTGCTAAGAGGCTCAGGCCTGGGCTAGCAGAGCCATGACCCAGGGCAGGCCCTGTTTCTTGCGGCTGACAAAGCCCGGGTGATAGCTGGACTCTGCCGGTACACGTGCGTGCTCGGTAAAGTAGATGCGGCTGGCGGCAGCGGTCAGGTCAGTCACCATCAGCACGAAGAAGTCGAGTCCTTCGTTGGCCACGCGCTGGGCCATCTCCTGCTGCAGGGTAGCCAGTTGCTCGGCTAGTTGCTGTTCGCTGCCCACTTCAATCTGGCTCATGATGAAGTTGAACCCTTCCGCTTGGAACGCCTTTTCATCCTGCTGCAGCAGTTGCGCCGGGGTCAGACCGCTTAAGTCGGTTTTGGCCATTAGTAGCTGCTGGCCAAACTCAGCCAGTGATACTTCGGCCAGTGGGGCCAGACGCTCACAGGCGATCTTGTCCTGCTCGGTGGTGGTCGGTGAAGTCAGGCAGAGGGTGTCGCTCATGATAGCGCCCAGCATTAAGCGAGCCTGGCTGCGGGTCACGTTACCTTGCTGGCTCAGCAGATCGAAGGCGATGGTGCAGGTGCAACCGACCGCGCGGATCCAGGCATCCAGCGGAGACTGGGTGATCAGGGTACCGAGACGGTGGTGATCCACCAGACCCAAAACGTTAGCCTGCGCCAGTGTGGCAGGGCCCTGTTCCAGATCGCTGAAATCCACTAGCCAGACATCTTCACCGGTCAGATCTTTGGTCAGCAACTCGGGCTCGCTAACGCCAGCCTGCTCCAGAATAAAACGGGTTTCGGTACGCAGGTCACCCAGACGCCATGGGGTAGCCTGACGGCCTTGGCCATTGAGCCAATCGGCGATAACCAGGGCGCTACAGATACTGTCGCTATCAGGATTTTTGTGACCAAAAACGTGGATCAAAGACATAGACAAAGCCTCACAATTGGATGCCCGTAAAAAGGGGCAACACTATGCGAAATCCACACGGTGAAGGCAACCGCAACCGCATGGATGTTGCGGTCAGCTTGGCTTAACTTGCCATTTTATTGATCTGGGTCGGTAATCCTGTTGGGGTTTGTCCCAACAGGCACTGACCAGTCTGGTGCTGGTCAGTGCCACGCGGGTCGAAAGCTCTATGTTAATAACGTTGCCTGTCAGCAGGCTGAGAGAGGCTGGATCAGTGGCGTAACAGCTCACGGGCATTGGCCAGGGTGTTGTCGGTGATCTGGTCGCCGCCGAGCAGGCGTGCCAGCTCATTGAGACGAGCGGTTTCATCAAGGGCGCTCATTTGGGTTTCGGTGGTCTTGCCATCGGTGTGTTTGCTCACCACCATATGTTGGTGGCCATTGCCCGCGACCTGGGGCAGGTGAGTGACCACCATCACCTGGGTTGACTCGCCGAGCTGGCGCAGCAGGCGGCCGACCACAGCGGCGGTCGGGCCGCTGATCCCCACATCCACTTCATCAAAGATCAAAGTAGGGGTAGAAATTTTACGGGCGCAGATCACAACGATAGCGAGGCTGATCCGTGACAGTTCCCCCCCTGAGGCCACTTTGCCGAGCGGTTGAATCGGCTGGCCCGGGTTGGTGGTGACCATAAATTCCACCCGATCGATACCCAGGGGTGACAGGCTGCTCTGGGCATCGGGGCGTACCTCGATAGCAAAGCGGCCATCAGGCATTGCCAGTTCATGGATGCTGGCAGTCACCTGGCTACCAAGCTCCTTGGCATAACGTTGGCGGCTCTGGCTGAGTGCTTCGGCGGCTTGGACAAATGCCTGACGGGCCTCGGCCAGTTCATCTTCCATCCCCTCTAACCGCTCTTCGTCGGAGTTGAGACGGGCCAGATCACTGGCAAGATCTTGATGATGCTGGGCCAGTTCTGCCGGTTTGACTTGGTGTTTGCGGGCCAGCGTGATCGCTTTGGAGAGGCGGGCTTCCAGCTCGTTGAACCGTTCGGGATCCAGTTCCAGTCGATCGAGATAGCTGCGCAGCTCGCTGTGGCTCTCCTGCACCCCGATCAGGGCTTCGTTCAGCATCTCCAGTACCGGGGAGAGGCGACTGTCCATGGCGACCAGCCCCTCGGCCTGATCGACAGCGGTCTGCAACAGACTGGCGATGGTGGTCTCTTCATTGTCATAAAGCAGGTCAAGGCAACTGCCGCACTCTTGCATCAGTTCGGTGCCGTTGGCCAGCCGCTGGTGCTCTTCTTCGATCTGCTCGAACTCCCCTGCTTGCAGGGCAAATTCGTCGAGCTCCTGTACCTGATATTCGATCAGCTGGCGGCGGGCTTCTCGCTGTTGCTGCTCGGCTTTGAGCCGGTTTAGCTCATTTTGCAGCTGGCGCCACAGTTGGTAGTGTTGGCGTACTTCATTGAGCAACAGATGGTGGCCCGCATAGCCATCGAGCAAGGCGAGTTGATAATCGGGTTTGAGCAGCATCTGGTGAGCATGCTGACCGTGGACGTTGACCAGCAATTGACCGAGTTGCTTAAGCTGGGTAAGGGGAACTGGCACGCTATTGATATAGCTGCGTGAGCGCCCCTCAGCCGAGATCACCCGCCGGACGATACATTCCCCTTCGTTTTCCAACTCATTGGTGGTTAACCAGGCGCGAGCAGCGGGATTGTTATCGAGCAAGAAGCGGGCGCTTACCTCGCTCTTGTCGCTGGCAGGTCGCACCATACTGGCTTCAGCCCGCTCTCCGAGACAGAGGCCGAGGGCGTCGATGGCGATGGATTTACCGGCCCCGGTTTCGCCGGTGATGCAGGTCATGCCCGGCTGCAGATCGAGCTCGAGAAACTTGACGATGGCAAAGTTGTTGACGGTCAGCTGGGTCAGCATGGTTTCATCCTGTATAAGTCAACATCACTGTGTTTGCATCCAGTATATACTGGTCTTTTATACAGTAAAGAGGGGGCTGCGATTTTTAATCAGGAGCGATAGCAGATTGGGCTGAGCTGAACTGTGTTGATATGTCGATGCCAAGGGGGAGGGGGTATCGATGTGGAAAAGAGGGCGCAGCATCCATGCGCCCTCTTCCAGTGCGAAGGGGACAAGCGAGTTAAAACAGCTTGCTGCCCCAGCCGAGCTTGTTGCGCAGTACATGGAAGTAGCTGTAATCAAGCGGATGTACCAGATGCAACTGGTGGCGGCTCTTCTTGATCAGGATCTCGTCTCCCGGGTGGACTGCCAAGGTGACCTGACCATCGCAGCTCACCTGCATGGCGTCATCCTGATTTTCCGGTGACACCAGCAAGCGTACTTCGCTGTCGGCATCGAGCACAATGGGGCGGCTGCTCAGGGTGTGCGGGAACATGGGCACCAAGGTAATGGCATTGAGCTTGGGGGTGAGGATCGGGCCCCCCGCTGACAGGGAATAAGCGGTCGAGCCGGTGGGCGTCGCGACAATAATGCCGTCCGATCGCTGGCTATACATAAAGCTGCCATCGATATAGACCTCGAACTCGATCATATGGGCGATCTTGCCCGGGTGCAGCACCGCTTCGTTGACCGCCAAATTGCTCGATTTGCGCTCGCCATGGCGATAGACCGAGGCCTCCAGCAGGAAGCGATGCTCACTCTTGAAGTGGCCGGAGAGTACCTGCTCCAGTGGCAGCAGGTAATCCTGCGGTGAGAGGTCGGTGAGAAAACCGAGGTTACCCCGGTTGACCCCGATCACCGCCACGTCGAAGCGTGATAGCACCCGCGCAGCACCCAGCATATTGCCGTCACCGCCCACCACGATGGCGAGATCGGCCTGTTGGCCCAATTGCACCAGATCCATCACGTTTTCATCGTGGATGCCCAGGGCTTGGGCAACCCGGCTCTCGATTACCACACGAAAGCCACGGCTCGTCAGGTAGTGATGCAGGCCGGTCAGCGTCTGGTTGGCCCCTTCATGATGGGGTTTGCCAATCAGGGCGATGGTTTTGAACGGAGAATCCATAGTCTGTCTGGTTTGGGATGAGTATTGCGGGCCAGTATACAGTGCTTTATCACCCTTGTGCGCCGCTGCGCGTGATGATCTGCTGACTTGCCTGTTGAAATTTTGACCGCCGTTGCGGACAAATCGCCGTTTGCCACGGTTCAGAGGTCCTGATCAGCCTTTTACCCCTTGAAAGCCGGGGCGGCATCCCCATAATAGCGGCATTGATTGAAGTAACCCTGAATTGGAGATGTCATGAACCACGAAGAGCAAAAGGTTGAAGCGATGGAGCAAGTGGAAGCCCAACCAGTCGAGCCGACCGATGTAGACAGTGAAGTGACAGCCGAACAGGCCCGCATTGCTGAACTGGAAGCGCAGCTGGAAACCGCCATCCAAAAAGCAGCGGAAGAGCGTGAACGCGCCCTGCGTACCGCCGCCGAAATGGAGAACCTGCGCCGTCGTACCGAGCTGGATGTCGAGAAGGCCCACAAGTTTGCCCTAGAGAAGTTCGCAGGCGAATTGCTGCCGGTGCTGGACAACCTGGAACGTGCCATTGAACTGGCCGACAAAGAGAGCGAAGCCCTCAAGCCGATGATCGAAGGTGTCGAACTGACCCTGAAATCCATGCAAAGCGGCGTGGCCAAGTTTGGTCTGGTGGCGCTGGATCCGACCAATCAGCCGTTTGATCCTAATGCCCATCAGGCGATGAGCATGATCCCGAGTGCCGATGTGGCCCCCAACACCGTGATTGCAGTGATGCAAAAAGGGTACGAGCTGAACGGTCGGGTGATCCGCCCTGCTATGGTGATGATCGCCAAAGCGATCGACTGATTGGTGGTGGGTCCCCAAGCCCGCCCCATGGCGGGCTTTTTGTTGAGCTTTGCAGCACTGGGTCAGTTTGTCCCGCTTTACGGTTAATGGTGGCGGGGCAAGCATGACAAAAGGTGTGGTTTTTTAGAGTTAGGGCTTGAAGCTGCGGCTGGCGACCCCATATAGGAAGCAAGGCGCGGCGGCACAAAAAATTTGATGCCGGGAGCTTGAAAGCCAGATTGGCAGCCCCCACCTAGCCGTTAACGCATTAAGGCGAGCACCTCGCCAGTTTATTCTAAGTATTTGGAGATTCGTCAAATGGGTAAAATCATCGGTATTGACCTGGGTACTACCAACTCCTGCGTCGCTATTCTGGATGGCGACACTGCTCGCGTGATCGAGAACGCAGAAGGCGATCGTACTACTCCGTCCATCATTGCCTATGCCGATGATGGCGAGATCCTGGTTGGTCAACCCGCCAAGCGTCAGGCCATCACTAATCCGAATAACACCCTGTTCGCCATCAAGCGTCTGATCGGTCGTCGTTTTGAAGATGAAGAAGTGCAGCGTGACCTGAAAATCATGCCGTATGCCATCGCCAAAGCTGACAACGGTGACGCCTGGGTTGAAGTGAAGGGCAAGAAAATGGCACCGCCGCAGATCTCTGCCGAAGTGCTGAAGAAGATGAAGAAGACCGCTGAAGATTATCTGGGTGAGCCAGTGACCGAAGCGGTTATCACTGTGCCAGCTTACTTCAACGACGCCCAGCGTCAGGCCACCAAAGATGCTGGTCGCATCGCCGGTCTGGATGTAAAACGCATCATCAACGAGCCGACTGCTGCTGCATTTGCTTACGGCGTGAACAAGGTCAAGGGCGAGCGCAAGGTTGCCGTATACGACCTGGGTGGCGGTACTTTCGATATCTCTATCATCGAGATCGACGAAGTGGAAGGTGAGACCACCTTCGAAGTACTGGCGACCAACGGTAACACCCACCTGGGTGGTGAAGACTTCGACAACCGCGTTATCAACTACCTGGTTGACGAGTTCAAGCGTGAGCAGGGCATCGACCTGCGTAACGATCAGCTGGCCCTGCAGCGTCTGAAAGACTCCGCAGAAAAAGCCAAGATTGAACTCTCTTCTGCCCAGCAGACCGACGTCAACCTGCCGTACATCACTGCAGATGCCACCGGTCCTAAGCACATGAACATCAAGGTGACCCGCGCCAAGTTGGAATCTTTGGTTGAAGACATGGTGAAAGACTCCCTCGAGCCAGTGCGTATGGCGCTGAAAGACTCCGGTCTGGCGATTGGTGAAGTTGACGATATCATCCTGGTTGGCGGTCAGACCCGTATGCCACTGGTACAGAAGACCGTATCTGAGTTCTTTGGCAAAGAGCCGCGCAAAGACGTCAACCCGGACGAAGCCGTCGCCATGGGTGCTGCCATCCAGGGCGCCGTACTGTCCGGTGACAAGACCGACGTACTGCTGCTGGACGTTACCCCGCTCTCGCTGGGTATCGAAACCATGGGCAGCGTGATGACTGCGCTGATCGAGAAAAACACCACCATCCCGACCAAGAAGTCTCAGGTGTTCTCCACTGCTGAAGACAACCAGTCTGCCGTGACCATTCACGTGCTGCAGGGTGAGCGTAAGCGCGCCAGCGACAACAAGTCACTGGGCCAGTTCAATCTGGAAGGTATCCGTCCGGCACAGCGCGGCCTGCCGCAAATCGAAGTGACCTTCGACATCGATGCCAACGGTATCCTGCACGTCTCTGCCAAAGACAAAGAGACCAACAAAGAGCAGAAGATCACCATCCAGGCCTCTTCCGGTCTGTCTGATGACGAGATCGAGCGCATGGTGCGTGAAGCGGAAGCCAACGCGGCCGAAGACAAGAAGTTCGAAGAGCTGGTACAGACTCGCAACCAGGCTGACGGTCTGGTCCACTCGGTACGCAAGCAGATCACCGAAGCCGGTGAAGCCCTGCCTGCTGATGACAAGACCAAGATTGAAGCCGCACTGAGCGAGCTGGAAGCCGCTATCAAGGGTGACGACAAAGCGGCCATCGAAGCCAAGCAACAGGCACTGATGGAAGCGTCCCAGAAGCTGATGGAAATTGCTCAGCAGCAAGCTCAGGCGCAACAAGGTGCCGCCGGTGCTGATGCCGGTCAGTCCTCTTCTTCTAAGGCTAACGACGACGTAGTCGACGCCGAGTTCGAAGAAGTGAAAGACGACAAGAAGTAAGCCCTCCCCAGATGGGCAGAGCCAGCTCTGCCCATCGGCTTGGTCAATGAATTTACGGGCGTTGGGTGACCAACGCCCGTCTGCATAACTGCTGAAGCAGTAACAGGATAAGTATGTCGAAGCGCGATTTCTACGAAGTGCTGGGTGTGGCCAAAGGTGCCGACGAGCGCGAGATCAAGAAGGCGTACAAACGTCTGGCTATGAAGTATCACCCGGATCGTAATCAGGGTGATGCCGCATCTGAAGAGAAGTTCAAAGAGGTTAAGGAAGCGTACGAGATCCTGACCGATGCCAATATGCGTGCCCGCTACGATCAGTATGGCCACGCAGGGGTTGATCCGAGCCAAGGTGGCGGTGGCCACGGCGGTTTTGGTGGCGGCGCTGATTTTGGTGATGCGTTTAGCGATATTTTTGGCGATATCTTTGGTGGTGGTCAACGCGGTGGTGGCCGTCGCGGCCCGGCCCGTGGTGCCGACCTGCGTTATACCATGGAGCTGACCCTGGAAGAGGCTGTTCGTGGCGTCACCAAAGAGATCAAGGTGCCCTCGTTGGTGCATTGTGAAGTCTGTAACGGCTCCGGAGCCCACACCGGCAGCAGTGCCCAGACCTGCCCGACTTGCCATGGTGCGGGTCAGGTGCAGATGCGCCAAGGCTTTTTCGCGGTGCAACAGGCGTGTCCGCACTGTCACGGTCGTGGCAAGATCATCAAGGATCCGTGCCGCAAGTGCCATGGCGAAGGGCGCTACCAGAAGAGCAAAACCCTGTCGGTGAAAATCCCGGCAGGCGTTGACACCGGCGATCGCATCCGTCTCTCTGGCGAAGGGGAAGCGGGAGAAACCGGCGCGGGTGCCGGTGATCTCTATGTTCAGGTACATGTCAAAGAGCACGAGATCTTCGTGCGTGACGGTAACAACCTTTACTGCGAAGTGCCCATTAGCTTCACTGCGGCAGCCTTGGGCGGCGAGATCGAAGTGCCGACCCTGGATG
>JBOFSK010000313.1:0-5100 GCA_051651505.1 Aeromonas sp. | reverse complement strand
GGGCCAAAGGCGACCCGTTCCCGCAAGGCGACACTGGCGGTGTTGTGGTTGATTCCAAGAACGAGCAGACTCATGAGTGGGTGACGATCATTTCATATGCAGGGAGCAAAGGCGGCAATTGTACGAGAAAGGGTAAGTCTTTAAAAGCAATACGGCCGCCACGTATACTGTGGCAAATTCCTCGCTCTGGAGCCTTACCTTGCTGTTGCGTCTGCTCACCTTCACCGCTGTGCTATTGCTGGCCGGTTGTGCAACTGTCCAACCCCAACGGGACCAGGTTAACTGGCACCAGGAACGGGCTCGCCTTGAACAACTGACCCACTGGCAGATCGTCGGCAAAATGGCCATCATCACCCCCCAGCAAAAAGGCAGTGCCCGCCTCAACTGGCAGCAGAATGGCGATGATTATCGCCTTAACCTCACCAGTCTGGTGGGCACCACCATTCTGGATCTCTCCCGCCACCAAGGCGCGATCACGCTGCAGGACTCTGATGGCAATCGCCATCAGAGTCAGGATGCCGAGGCGCTAATCTATCAGCTCACGGGTTGGCACATTCCGGTCACCGGACTCCCCGAGTGGATCAAAGGGCTGCCGGGCAAGGCCGAGTTTGAACTCAACCCCGACAGCAGTCTGGCCAGTGTCCGTGATGGCCAGTGGCAGATCGTCTATGGCGACTATCGGGATCAAGATAGCTACCGCCTGCCCCACCAGCTGACCATGACCGGCCAGAACAGCCGCCTCAAGCTGCAGATCAACCAATGGACCCTGGCACCCTAATGGCGATAACTGACAAGGAGCCCCTAATGACGACAACGCGCTGGCCGGCCCCGGCCAAACTCAACCTGTTTTTGCACGTCAATGGTCGTCGTGCCGATGGCTATCACGAGCTGCAGACCTTGTTTACCTTCCTCAATCACAGTGACTGGCTTGAATTCGCGGTGATCCCCGGCAGCGACCAGCTGACCCTGAGTCCGGCCATTCCAGGGGTCCCTGATGAGCAGAATCTGATCATCCGTGCGGCGCGCTTGCTGCAAGCCAAGCTACCGAGCCCACAAGGTGCCCATATCCGGCTGGAGAAGAACCTGCCTATGGGGGGCGGGATCGGCGGTGGATCGTCCGATGCAGCGACCACCCTGGTGGCGCTTAACCAGCTCTGGCAAGCAGGCTTAAGCGAAGATCAACTGGCAGCGCTCGGCGTCCAGCTAGGGGCCGATGTGCCGGTGTTTGTCCGTGGCCGGGCCGCCTTTGCCGAAGGGGTGGGCGAGCAACTGCAACCGGTCGAACTGCCGAGCGCCTGGTATCTGGTACTCAAGCCCGATTGCCATGTGGCGACGGCGGCGGTATTCCAGGATCCGGACCTGCCCAGAGCCACCCCAAAAATGACCCTGGCGAACCTGCTCAGCGGCGAGTGGAAAAACGATTGCGAATCACTGGTGAAAAAGCGCTACCCCGAGGGTGCCAATGCGCTCGGCTGGTTGCTAGAATATGCGCCGTCGAGAATGACGGGCACAGGAGCCTGCGTCTTTGCTCAATTTGAAGACGAAGTGACTGCTCGGGAAGTGTTTGCCAAGGTGCCGAAGGGGCTGGATGGGTTTGTCGCGAAGGGCGAGAACATATCACCTCTCTTCCGGACATTGCAACAATTCACATGATTGGGGTATCGCCAAGCGGTAAGGCAGCGGGTTTTGATCTCGCCATTCCTAGGTTCGAATCCTAGTACCCCAGCCACTTCCAGCGCAGTTATACCCTTGCTTGTTATCTTGATAAATCGTTTGCCCCAAAACGATAAGGGTCTGGTTTCAGACTCCCCCACATACTGTATGCAACCCCGAGGTTTCAAACCGTGCCTGACATGAAGCTGTTTGCTGGTAACGCAACGCCGGAACTAGCCCAGAAGATCGCAGATCGCCTGTTTATCAAACTCGGCAATGCTGCCGTAGGTCGCTTTAGCGACGGCGAGATCAGCGTACAGATCAATGAGAATGTACGTGGTGGCGATATCTTCATCATTCAATCCACCTGTGCCCCGACCAACGACAATTTGATGGAATTGATCGTCATGGTGGATGCACTGCGTCGTGCTTCAGCTGGCCGTATCACTGCTGTCATCCCCTACTTCGGTTATGCCCGTCAGGACCGCCGCGTCCGTTCCGCTCGTGTTCCTATCACTGCCAAGGTTGTCGCTGACTTTCTCTCCAGCGTAGGTGTGGATCGCGTGCTGACTGTTGACCTGCATGCCGAGCAGATCCAGGGCTTCTTTGACGTTCCGGTCGACAACGTGTTCGGTAGCCCAGTGCTGCTGGAAGACATGAAGTCCAAGAACCTTGAATCTCCTGTTGTCGTCTCACCAGACATCGGCGGCGTCGTGCGTGCCCGCGCCATCGCCAAACTGCTGGACGATACCGATATCGCCATCATCGACAAGCGTCGTCCTCGCCCGAACGTCTCCCAGGTCATGCACCTGATCGGTGATGTGGCTGGCCGCGACTGCGTCATCGTTGATGACATGATCGACACCGGCGGCACCCTGTGCAAAGCCGCAGAAGCCCTGAAAGAGCGTGGCGCCAAGCGTGTATTCGCCTACGCGACTCACCCGGTCTTCTCCGGCACCGCTGTCGAGAACATCAAGAACTCAGTGATCGATGAACTGATCATCACCGACTCCATCCCGCTCACCGCGGAGATGAAAGCGATTGGTAAAGTCAAACAGCTGACGCTCTCCACCGTGCTGGCCGAAGCGATTCGTCGCATCAGCAACGAAGAGTCCATCTCTGCCATGTTTGAGCATTGATAGGTTGAGCAATAACGAAAACCGCCTACCGGCGGTTTTCGTCTTTTTGGCCCCTCTTGTCTGCTATCTGGTACGACCCTGCCCCCTGCAGGCTTAAGCATTTTCCCATAAATGACGTGCGCACCTTGCAGCTCACGACCCTCACTCGCACCCTGTTTGCTTGTCAGCCGATCAACAAGAGCCAGCCCTTCGGCTGCCCCCGACTCACGTGAACGATTGATCCGATCAACACCGAGTTGCTGAGCCAAGTAAATCGGGGTGTTCATTATTTGCAGCAGCCCCCTTACATGAGGCCCGTTTGTTTATTTTTAGCCGACCGTTAGCGGCAAAAACGGCTCAAATCCCACCAGAACATGAGCATTGGTTGAGTGATCGTCACTCGGCGGCTAGAATATTGCGTCCTAATGCCCGGGGTAGTGTGCCCATGGCAGCTGCGAGTGAAGACATCAAGCGTGACAAGCCAAATCAAATTGATCGTGGGCCTCGGTAATCCCGGCCCGGAATATGCCAAGACTCGCCATAACGCGGGCGCCTGGTATGTGGAGCAACTGGCGCGCTGGCACAATGTCAGTCTGCGTGAAGAACCCAAATTCTTCGGCCATACTGCTCGCATTCAGGTCGAGGGGCAGGATGTGCGACTGCTCATTCCGAACACCTATATGAACCTCTCTGGCAAGGCGGTGGCCGCACTGGCCCGTTTTTATCAGATTGAGCCGGAAGCAATGCTGGTAGCCCATGATGAACTTGACCTGCCCCCCGGCATCGCCAAGTTCAAGCAAGGCGGTGGACACGGCGGCCATAACGGCCTCAAAGACATCATCGCCAAGATGGGCAATAACAATAACTTCTTCCGGTTGCGTCTGGGGATCGGCCACCCCGGCAGCAAAGAGCAGGTGGCAGGTTTTGTCCTGACCAAGGCTCCCAGCAGTGAACAGAGCCTGATCGAGGCTGCGCTGGATGAATCCTTGCGCGCCACCGACATCCTGTTCAAGCAAGATATGACCAAAGCGATGAATCGCTTGCACAGCTTCAAAGCTGAAAAGGCTTAGGTCAGTTTGACCCCGTGCGGGCTTGATGCCCGGACACAGTCAACGGCCAGATCAAGCATGACACGGGCCGCCCGCGGGCGACCCTCACAGCATCTATCAAGTAAGGTAACAATCCATGGGTTTTAAATGCGGTATCGTGGGCCTGCCCAATGTAGGCAAATCCACCCTGTTCAACGCGCTGACCAAGGCCGGTATCGAAGCCGCCAACTTCCCGTTCTGCACCATTGAGCCGAACACCGGCGTGGTCCCGATGCCGGATCCCCGCCTCGATCAGCTGGCGGCCATCATCAATCCGCAGCGCGTTGTGCCGACCACCATGGAATTTGTCGACATTGCAGGCCTGGTTGCCGGTGCCTCCAAGGGTGAGGGTCTGGGCAACCAATTCCTGGCCAACATCCGTGAAACCGAAGCGATTGGTCACGTGGTACGTTGCTTCGACGACGAGAACATCATTCACGTTGCGGGTAAAGTTTCCCCGGCTGACGATATCGAAGTGATCAACACCGAACTGGCCCTGTCGGATCTGGACGCCTGCGAGCGGGCCATTCACCGTCAATCCAAGCGCGCCAAAGGCGGTGACAAGGATGCCAAACTGGAAGTCGAAGTGCTGGAGAAGGTGCGCGTAGCACTGGAAGATGGCCAGATGATCCGTGGCATGAAACTGGATAAAGAAGAGCTGGCCGCCGTGAGCCACCTCAACTTCCTGACCCTCAAGCCCACCATGTATATCGCCAACGTGGCGGAAGATGGCTTTGACAACAACCCCTACCTCGACAAGGTGCGTGAAATCGCCGCTGCCGAAAATGCTGTTGTCGTCGTCGTTTGCTGCTCCATCGAATCAGACATCGCTGAGCTCGACGATGAAGATCGCGCCGAGTTTATGGCCGATCTGGGTATCGAAGAGCCGGGCCTGAACCGGGTGATCCGCTCCGGTTACGAATTGCTCAACCTGCAGACCTACTTCACCGCCGGGGTGAAAGAAGTGCGCGCTTGGACTATCCCGGTCGGCGCTACAGCCCCACAAGCGGCAGGCAAGATCCACACTGATTTTGAAAAAGGCTTTATCCGTGCGCAAACCATCGCCTTTGAAGACTTTATTACCTACAAGGGTGAGCAAGGCGCCAAAGAAGCGGGCAAGATGCGCGCCGAAGGAAAAGAGTACATCGTCAAAAATGGCGACATCATGAACTTCCTCTTTAACGTCTAACAGCAACAGCTGTATTACAGCGACGATTGCACCTGACGAAAAAGCCCATCTG
>JBOFSK010000312.1:0-4917 GCA_051651505.1 Aeromonas sp. | reverse complement strand
CCGAGCAGACCGGCATTGAACAGTACGCCGTCGAGGCGGCCAAACTGCTGGGCGAAGGTGTCGGCCATGCCACGGTAGTGGGCGGCGGTGGCCCCTTTCAGATCCACCGGCACGATGGCGGGCAGCGGATAACCGGCGGCTTCAATCTGGTCATACACGGCTTCGAGTTTGGCGCTGGTGCGGCCGAGCAGGATCACGGTGGCCCCGTGGGCGGCGTAGGTGAGGGCGGCTTCGCGACCGATCCCGTCGCCGGCACCGGTGACCAGAATGACCTTATCCTTAAGCAGATCGCGGGGGGCCTGATAATCGAGCATGACAACTCCTGTTAACAAATTCCGGCCATAAGGGCATGGCAATCGGCGCAAGTGTACTGATCCGGGCGCCTGTTTGACCAGCCTGTGACCATAAAAGACCAGAAAAATGTGAAGCAAATAGAGGGGTTGTGATGCTTGGGTTGGTTTTTCTGGGCACTGACAGCGTTTTTTTGCGCGCATCCACCAAACTCCCTAGAATGTGACCAAAATCGATCCATTGTGGAGTCCATCGTGACATTTTTGACCGAGTACGGCCTGTTTTTGGCCAAAACCGTGACCTTTGTGCTGGCCATCGGTGCCATCATTCTGATGATTATCAGCAGCCGTCAGCCCAAAGCGCGCAAGGGAGAGTTGGTGGTGACCGATCTCTCGCAGGAGCTGGAGCAGGGGCAGTTTGCGCTCAAAAGCGCGTTGGCAGACAAGGCTGAACGCAAGGCGCTGGAAAAAAAGCAGAAAGAGCAGCAAAAACTGCGGGCCAAGGAGACAGATGAGCGTAGCCGCCTGTTTGTACTCGATTTCAACGGCAGCATGGATGCCAAGGAGGTCGCCTCCCTGCGCGAAGAGGTGAGCGCGGTGATCGGCGTCGCCCAGCCCGGTGACGAGGTGTTGCTGCGGCTCGAATCCGGTGGTGGCGTGGTGCATGGCTACGGCTTGGCCGCTTCTCAGCTGCAGCGGCTGCGGGACAAGGGGATCACTCTTACCGTGACCATCGACAAGGTGGCGGCGAGTGGCGGCTATATGATGGCATGTGTGGCGGATAAGATCCTGGCGGCGCCCTTTGCCATCGTCGGCTCTATCGGGGTGGTTGCCCAGTTGCCGAATTTTAACAAGTTGCTGAAAAAGCATGACATCGAGTTCGAAATGCACACTGCCGGTCAGTACAAGCGCACCATCACCATGTTCGGCGAGAATGACGACCTGGGCCGCGAGAAGTTTCGCGAAGAGCTGGCGGCGATCCATCAGCGGTTCAAGGCATTTGTCGCCGAGCACCGACCGCAGCTCGACATCGATCTGGTCACCACTGGCGAGCACTGGCTGGCGAGTCAGGCCAAGGAGCTGGGGCTGGTGGATGCTCTGTGTACTAGCGATGATTATTTGTTGGCGCAGGCTGGCCATCACAAGGTGGTCGGTATCAGCTATCGCAAGCCAAAAAGTTTGACCCAAAAGCTGGGGCAGCAGGGGGCATTGGCGCTGGAGGCAGGGCTTGGCCGGCTGTGGCAACAGAGCCCTTGGCGCTAAACGCCAGGAGATAAAACCCAGCGCTCGTTTAGCAAGGGGCAATGACAAGGCCGGGATATCCCGGCCTTGTGCTATTTATTATCAACTATCGATGTGCTTGCGGTTATTGCCGGTGCATGCGCACAAACTTTTCCAGCAGCTGATCTTGGGTCTCCACGTGAGCGGGATCCCAGATGATGCAATCGATAGGGCAGACGCTGATACAGGTCGGCTTTTCATAATGGCCGACACATTCGGTGCAGCGACTGGGATCGATCTCGTAGATCTCCTCGCCAAGCGTGATGGCCTGGTTGGGGCACTCGGGATCGCACATGTCACAGTTGATGCACTTGTCGGTAATGAGCAGGGACATCTCAGGCCGCCGAATGGGGTTGGCGGGTATCCTGACGATCACCCAGATTGCGCAGCAGGATGCCGAAGTTGACGTCCACTTCTTTCGGTACCGGCACATAGACCACGTGACCGTTGCCCGGTGCGGTGTCGATCAGCTCACCTTTACGGTTTTGCATCTGCTCCAGATTGAAGCTGAGGTTGCCCTGCGGGGTCATCAGCTCCAGGCTGTTGCCCACCAGGAACTTGTTCTTCACCTCGACCTCGACCATGTCACCGTTACGACCGGTGATCTCGCCAACGAACTGCTGGGTGTCTGAGACCGAGTAGCCGTAGTCGTAGTTCTGGTACTCGCTGTGGTTGTGCCGGCGCAAGAAGCCCTCGGTGTAGCCGCGGTGGGCCAGATTCTCGAGGGTGCCCATCAGGCTGCGATCGAACGGACGACCCGCCACCGCATCGTCGATGGCCTTGCGATAGACCTGAGCGGTACGGGCGCAGTAGTAGAAGGACTTGGTGCGACCTTCAATTTTCAGGGAATGGACGCCCATCTTGGTCAGTCGCTCGACGTGTTCGACCGCCCGCAGATCCTTGGAGTTCATGATGTAGGTGCCGTGCTCGTCTTCAAACGCGCTCATGTACTCGCCCGGGCGGTTGGACTCTTCCAGCAGCACCAGCGCATCGGTCGGTTTACCAAGGCCCAGGGTGTTGTCAGGGCGAATAGCGATGGGCTCCTGACGGTGGACGATCTGGCCTACGTCATCTTCTTTACCTTCGTGCACTTTGTACTCCCAGCGGCAGGAGTTGGTGCAGGTGCCCTGGTTGGGGTCACGCTTGTTGATGTAACCGGAGAGCAGGCAGCGGCCGGAGTAGGCCATGCACAGGGCGCCGTGGACAAATACTTCCAGCTCCATCTCCGGCACCTGCATGCGGATCTCTTCGATCTCATCGAGCGATAACTCGCGGGACAAGATGGCACGAGTCAGTCCCATCTGATGCCAGAATTTCACCGTGGCCCAGTTGACTGCGTTGGCCTGCACCGAGAGGTGAACCGGCATATCCGGGAAGGCTTCGCGCATCATCATGATGAGACCGGGGTCGGACATGATCAGCGCATCGGGCTTCATCTCCACCACTGGGCGCATGTCGCGGATAAAGGTCTTGAGCTTGGAGTTGTGGGGCTGGATGTTGGCCACCACATAGAATTGCTTGCCCAGCGCATGGGCTTCGTTGATGCCCAGTTGCAGGTTTTCGTGATCAAATTCGTTGTTGCGCACCCGCAGGCTGTAACGGGGTTGACCGGCATAGACCGCATCGGCGCCATAGGCATACGCGTAACGCATGTTCTTGAGGGAACCGGCGGGGGAGAGCAATTCTGGTTTAAACATGGCGGACTCTTTTTATCTGATTGCAAATCAGGACGATGCCACCTGATGGCATCGCAGTGGTTAAGTGGCGCGGCAAGTTGGCTCTTTGAGCACAAGAGCCACGCAGCACAACCCGATAACGGGATATCCTGGCTGCAAGGTTACAGCAGGTGCGCCGGATATACGGGGTGCAAGATTGTACTCGGCCCCGCGCCATCATGCAATTTGACGGCGAGATGGGGCAGCCCTTGGCACGGGAGCTCGCCAGTAGAGAGGATAAAAAAAAGAGTGATTTGGCGGATGCACAAAGCGAAAACCCGGCGCTAGGCCGGGTTTTCTAAATGATGGTGGAGGGAGAAGGATTCGAACCTTCGAAGGCAGAGCCGTCAGATTTACAGTCTGATCCCTTTGGCCACTCGGGAACCCCTCCACAGGGGTAAAGCATAGATTATTTAGCCATATCAATCAGAAAAATGGTGGAGGGAGAAGGATTCGAACCTTCGAAGGCAGAGCCGTCAGATTTACAGTCTGATCCCTTTGGCCACTCGGGAACCCCTCCACGGGGTATTTTCTAATTGTCACTACAGTGCACTTGAATGGTGGAGGGAGAAGGATTCGAACCTTCGAAGGCAGAGCCGTCAGATTTACAGTCTGATCCCTTTGGCCACTCGGGAACCCCTCCACAAGTGCGAGGCGGATACTAGCAGATCCTGCGAGTTTGTGAACCCCTGGTGGGGCATTCTGGCCGTAAAAAATGATTGTTCGGCGTTTTTTGATACACAACGCGCAAAAATCAAGCTTATCAGCAAGTTGGACGCATGTTTTCTGCACAGTGCTAAGCGGGATGACAGCATGCAAGGGAGCCTGATGTTGCTGCCACCAGGCCACTTGGTCGGTGGCCTTGCTCCGTCTTGGTGGATCAGCGCTGGAACGGGTAGATGGCCCCCAGTTTGAGGATCTGGGTCAGATCGTCCAGTGCGCTGCGGGACTCCTGCACCAGTGCCGGGTCACGCAGGTCATCGAGGGTCAGGCGATCGCGATAGTGGCGGTCAACCCAATGGTCAAGGCGGCTAAATTGACTGTCATTGATAAGGCAAGCCGGATTGACCGCCGCGAGTTCCTGATCGTTCATGGCAACCCGCAGCCGCAGGCAAGCGGGGCCGCCGCCATTGCGCATGCTCTGCTTCACATCCATGTAGTGTACCGTCTTGATCGGGGTCCCCTGGGTCAGCAGCTTGGCGAGATAGGCCGAGACTGCCGGGCTATCGCGGCACTCGGTGGGGGCGATGATCGCCATCTCGCCAGACGGCAGAGTGAGGATCTGGGTGTTGAATAGGTAAGATTTCACCGCATCCAACACCGAGACCTCGGCGGTCGGCACTTCGATAAAGTGCAGATCCCCCTCGCCACATGTTTCACCAAATCGGGTTCTCACCTCGGCCAGCGCGATCTCGGCGTCGACAAACGCCTGCTGGTGGAAGAACAGCACGTTCTGATTGCCCACCGCGATCACATCGTTATGAAACACCCCCTGATCGATGACGTCAGGATTTTGCTGGATAAAGACTACGCTTTCTTTGTCAAGACCGTGCAGGCGGGCGATGGCTTGGCTCGCCTCCAGGGTCTGGCGGGCAGGGTAGCGCTTCGGTGCCGGACGGGCGTGGTCGAAG
>JBOFSK010000311.1:0-1699 GCA_051651505.1 Aeromonas sp. | reverse complement strand
CTGCACTACACAGACTTCCACGTCACTACGGACTACATCTCCCATCACCCATTGCACTAATTACATACACCCAGCTGCATCCAATCACACACACTACTTAAGCCCTGGACTTCCTTCCTCCCATCGCCGAGTATTGTTTAGCCTAGCTACTTTCGAAGCGTTTCCCAGTTTCCTTGTCTTGTTTTTTCCGTGTTTGGATTCCCTGTCTGGTTTTCGGATCTCCTGCTCGTCTTGTGGTTTACCCCTTTAGCCTAGCCCCCCTGGATTACGTTCGCCGTGGATATTGACCCCCGCCTGCCCTTGGATTACTCTTGTGTTTTGTCTTTGTCTGTTGTTAATAAAAGCTTGCAGATGGATCCGACCGTCTCCCGTCCCATTGTTACAGAATACTCGGCCAAACCAGGATCCAGCAGCTTTTCAGACGGACCTTGGCCAGGTGTGGACACCACCAGGATATTATTTGCCCTTAAACAGGGTCCACGATCACTAGAGGGTCATATAGGTGAGTTTTTAGCCATCATGAATTATTCGGATCTCCCGGACTGTATTTTAATAGAGATCTTTTGCGATGGCATTAATGAACCTTTGAAGTCTCAGCTTAGACGGGAGGGACCGCGTTCTTCACTCGCTCGGTTTTTGGACTTTGCCCTATTGACTGTGGGCTCGTCATTGACTGTGGGTGTAGCTGAGGAGGAACGCGACACCACGGCAATGGCGGCTGCGGGACATTCTAATGTGTCGAACGCTATGCCGGCCGCGCAATCCGCCCGCGAAATTGCGGCCGCGGCAGAACGCGAAAACAAAATGGCGGCCGCGGCAGAACGCGAGAACAAGATGACGTCCGCGGCAGCGTTCTGTCATGCCATACCTGTGTTTAGAAGTCAGAGGTTGATGTCTAGTCTTGTGGATCTACCTTTGCTGTCTACACGTGCTGCTGGTCTCTCGAAGTCAGCACCTACTAATGTCACGTCTACCAAGCCAGCGCTCGCTACTGTCATGGCCGTCCTTCCTGAGTCAAGCCAAGACACAGTTGCACTTCCTGAGTCAAGTCAGGACAAAGCTTCACAGCCTGAGTCCGAGTCACGCCACGTCTCGTCTGATCTTCCAGAGTCACGCCACGTCTCGTCTGATCTTCCAGAGTCACGCCACGTCTCGTCTGATCTTCCAGAGTCACTTCACATCACACCAGACCTCCAAGAAGCCCGTAACGTCACGGCTGATCTCCAAGAGGCACGTCACGTCACGTCGGATCTCCTAGAGGCAAGTCATGTCGCAGCTACCTCTCCTGTGTTTCCGTTGGTCCCGTCCAGCACTCATGAGTCTCCTGCGTCTCCGCTGGTCCCGTCCAGCACTCCTGCATCTCCGCTGGTCCCGTCCAGCTCTCCTGAGTCTCCGCTGGTCCCGTCCAGCTCTCCTGAGTCTCCGCTGGTCCCGTCCAGCTCTCCTGTGTCTCCGCTGGTTCCGTCCAGCTCTCCTGTGTCTCCGCTGGTCCCGTCCAGCTCTCCTGTGTCTCCGCTGGTTCCGTCCAGTTCGCCTGAGTTTCCGCTGGTCCCGTCCAGTCCGCCTGGATCAAGTCACGTCACGTCTGATCTCCCAGAGGCACTGCACTTCGCACAAGATCTCCCAGAAGCACGTCACGTTTCGCCTGATCTTCCAGAGGCACTGCACTTCGCACAAGATCTCCCAGAAGCACGTCACG
>JBOFSK010000310.1:0-19410 GCA_051651505.1 Aeromonas sp. | reverse complement strand
GGGTTGGAGCCCGACAGCATCTTGATGAAGGTGGATTTACCGGCGCCGTTGCGACCGAGCAGACCGATCCGTGAACCCGGTACCAGGTTCATTTTGATCTTCTCCAGAATGACCTTGTCACCGTAACCGGCGCACAGGTTCTCCATGGCGATCAGCGGGGTCGGCAGGGCTGACGGCTGGCGAAACTCGAAGCTGAATTCGGAGTCGGCGTGGGCAGGCAGGATCTTCTCCATCCGCTCCATCGCTTTGAGGCGGCTCTGAGCCTGACGAGCCTTGGAGGCCTTGTAGCGGAAGCGATCCACATACGCCTGCATGTGGGTCATCTCCCGCTGCTGCTTCTCGTACATGGATTGCTGCTGGGCCAGCTGTTCGGCGCGCTGCAGTTCGAAATCGGAGTAGCCGCCGGTGTACTCGTTGAGCTTGCCGTTCTCGATATGAATGATGCGGTTGATCACCGAATCGAGGAAGTCGCGGTCGTGAGAGATAAGCACCAGCGTGCCTTGATAGCCCTTGAGCCACTTCTCCAGCCAGATCACCGCATCGAGATCCAGGTGGTTGGTCGGTTCATCGAGCAGCAGCAGATCGGATCGGCAAAGCAGCGCCTGGGCGAGGTTTAAACGCATCCGCCAGCCACCGGAGAAGCTGCGCACCGGCGAGCCGAGCTGCTCGTCGCTAAAACCCAGACCATGGAGCAGTTCGGCCGCGCGGGCGCGAATGCTGTAAGCGCCGATGGTATCGAGCTTGCCGTGCAGCTCGGCGACCAAGAGGCCATTGTCATCTTGTTCGGCCTGCTGCAGCTGGCCTTCCAGAATGCGGAACTCTTTGTCGCCGTCGATCACGTAATCGAGGGCGGAGCAATCGAGCGCCGGGGTTTCTTGGGCGACACCGGCAATCTGCCAGCCGACCGGCAGACTGAAGGCGCCGTTGTCGATGCTCAGCTCACCACGAACCAGGGCAAAAAAGGTGGACTTACCACAGCCGTTTTTGCCCACCAGGCCCACTTTGTGGCCGGGGTGAATGGTGGCGGATGCGTTGTCCAGCAGCTTGCGGCCGCCGCGGATCAGTTCGATTTGACTGGCAACTATCATGGGTGGGATCTGCTTGCTCAAAATGGAGGAGAAAAACTGGCGCGGATCTTACGTGAAATGACGCAGATTTGCACTGTAGCTAGGGGTGGCTCACTGGCTGGCACAGCAAAAACAGGCCATAACAATGAAACCAGTTTGAATACCGGAGGTTAGCATGGGTATCAGGGATATGATGATGACCCGGTGGCGCACAGCAAGGCGGGGAGAAGAAAGAGTGCAAGAAAGAGTGCAAGAAAGGGCTATCTCAGTCTTGTCGTCGCGAAGTTGGCTCTGCATATTAGAAGGCTTTCCCCATCACGGGCGCGTTGCATCGACAAGAGGTTGAGATGGATCTGAACTGGTTACTACCCTTGGCGGGATTTGCCCTGGTCACCTGCGGCACGCCGGGGCCCAACAATATGTTGCTCACCAGCGCCGGGGCGGCGCAGGGTTTTCGCCGCACTATTCCCCTGCTGGTGGGGGTGGTGGGGGGGATCAATTTGATGATCCTCGCCACCGCGCTGGGGCTCGGCGTGGTGTTCGAGCAGGTGCCGCTGCTGCACGATGGCCTCAAGCTTGCCGGCTCTGCGTATCTGCTCTGGCTGGCGTGGAAGGTGGCGACCGCCAACGGCCCGGCCGAGGGCAATCGACCGCTGATCCCCGCCCATCAGGGGGCCATGCTGCAACTGCTCAACCCCAAGGCGTGGATGATGGCGGAGAGCGCCATCATCGGTTTCACCCTGGCGGGGGAGGCCTACTGGCCCTCCGCGCTCTGGGTGCTGCTGATCTTTTTTATTACCGGCCTCTACACCGGGGCTTTTTGGGTGCTTTTTGGTGCCCAGGTGCGGCAAATCATCCGCACCGCTCAAGGCTGGCGGCGTTTCAATCTTGGCATGGGGCTGGCGACGGCTGCCTGTGTCGGGATGATTTGGCTTTAGCCCGGGACTGACCCGGGCCTTTACCAGCTGTCTGTTGGCCCTGCGGGGCCTTTTTTGTCTCGCCCGTGTGGCCTCACTATGGCGCAGGATTTCTACAAGGGTCACCTGCAGGCGCGCTGGCATTGGCATCCGATTAATAAACTGGTCAGATCTCACTATTGTTGCTTGCCGCATATCCCTTGTTACAAAAGCGTGTAAAATCGCGCCCTGAATTCTTTCGGCCAACACAGGTTGGCCGCGACTCCCTCGTATGCAAGGCTGACATTGTGACTGACCTAGATAGATTCGCGGATATACGTCCCTACCGCGATGAAGAAGTACCGGCCGCCATCGAACGGCTGATCCAGGATGATGAGTTTATCGGTGCCATCGCCAAATATCGTTTCGGTTCCCTGATGAGCGGGTTGGGGTGGGCGATTCGCCCGCTGATCCGCCTTTTTCTGCGCTATAAATGGTCCAAGGTGACCACTGTGCGTCAGGTGCAGTTGGGGGTTACGCGTTATATGTCACGGATGATCGCTACCTCCACCAAGGGGGTGACCTTTTCTGGGATCGAGCATCTCAAAAAAGAGCAGGGCTACCTGTTTGTCTCCAACCACAGGGACATCGCCATGGATCCGGCCTTCGTCAACTGGGGGCTGCACTCTCACGGGTTTGATACCGTGCGTATCGCCATCGGCGACAATTTGCTGCGCAAACCCTGTGCTACTGAGCTGATGAAGCTCAACAAGAGCTTTATCGTCAAGCGCTCTGCCAAAGGGCCACGGGAGATGATGAAGATGCTCGGGGAGTTGTCGGCCTATATCGGCAGCTCGGTCCATCAAGGTCACTCCATCTGGATCGCCCAGCGGGAAGGGCGCGCTAAAAATGGTGATGACAAGACGGATCCGGCCATCCTCAAGATGTTCTACGTCGACGGCAAGAAGCAGAAGATCGACTTCGTCGACTACATGCGCAGCCTCAATATCGTGCCGGTCAGCATCAGCTACGAGCTGGACCCGACCGACAAGGCCAAGGCGCGCGAGCTCTTTGAGAAGTCGGTCAACGGCAGCTACGAGAAGGGCGAGTTCGAGGATATCGAGAGCATAGTCGCGGGTATCGTCGGCATGAAGGGGCGAGTACACGTCTCTTTCGGCGCCCCCATCACCGAGGGCTTTAGCAATCCGGACGAGCTGGCCGCGCTGATCGACAAGGCAATCTGGAGCAGCTACCGCCTCTTTCCTAGCAACTATCTGGCGGCAGATGTGGCTGGTCAGGCCAACACCATTGAGCAGGCGGCTTTTTTGACTCGCCAGTCAGAGGTGCCAGAGGAGCACAAGGCGATCTGGCGTGCTATGTATGCCAAACCGGTTGAAAATGCGCAAAAGGCTTGAGTGAAGCCGATGATATAAAAAAAACGGGAGCAGATGCTCCCGTTTTTGCGTCTGGTCAAAGTCGACCATGAAAGGGTGATGAATAATATGGTTTCAGCTGGTACGATTGCTGTGAACATGTAATTATGGGGATAGGCATAAGGTCAATGTGGGATAACCCATCCTTATCACGGCCTATCCAGCAAAGCGTGAGAGCCCTTTGTACTGATCGCAGAGGGTGTGGTGAAAGAGCCTGTCACTGCTCCTTTCCATTAGCCAGTAACGATGCTGCACAGATATCTCGAACAGGAAGCAGAGGCCATGATCACCGGTAGCCTGAATACTTTACAGCGTACCCCCCTACCAGCCCCGCTGGCCCGGATCATGGCCGAGGTGGTCAAACGTCTGGCTCACTGGCGTGATGCGCCGCTCGGCAAGACCGAGATCGATGGTCAGCGCTTGTTCTGTCTGGTGAGCGAAGATAACACCGAGCCAGCGGCAGATCGCCGTGGGGAGTTCCATCAGCAGTATCTGGATATCCAACTGCTGCTGCGCGGCGAAGAGTGGATAGGTGTGGGCCCTCACGACTACGTGAGCGACGGCGCCGACCATCCCCATCCCGACCTCTGGTTTGTCGATGCCGAGCAGACTAGCTATCTGGCGCTACAACCGGGCGATTTTGCCATTTTTTGGCCGGGTGAGCTGCATCGTCCGCTTTGTACCTTCAACCAGCCCGCTCGGGTGAAGAAGCTGGTGGTCAAGGTGCATAGAGATCTGCTGGGCACGCCCTGATTATGATGATGGGTTGTCATGCAGCCGAATAAGGCGGGCCCCTTGATCCTCAACGAGGGTCTGTCCTGAGTTGAAATGAACGCTATGCACTAATCTTTGGGCGTGGTTGTTCACTGAATTGAAAAATTGGGCGCACCCCTCCTGCGACCATAAGCCCCTGGCAGGGGAATCCCATCCTTTTTTGGATGACTCGACACTGTTGGCGTAAAGCCGAAACACAGGAAGATGTAGAATATGAGCAAGTTGGTATTGATCCTTAACTGCGGTAGCTCTTCCCTGAAATTTGCCGTAATGGACGCCGAAACAGGCGAGGACATGCTGTCCGGTCTGGCCGAATGCTTCAATCTGGATGATGCACGAATTAAATGGAAGCTCCACGGCGTCAAGGGCGAAGCCATGCTGGGGGCCGGCGCGGCTCATCAGGCAGCCCTCGACCACATCGTGGGTCATATCCTGCCGCAAGATCCGACCCTTGCCGGGCAACTGGTGGCTATCGGTCATCGCATTGTTCACGGCGGTGAGCACTTCTCTCGCTCGGTGCGCATTGATGACCAGGTGATCGCGGGCATTGAAGCGGCTATCCCGTTTGCGCCGCTGCACAACCCGGCTCACCTTATCGGGATCCGTGCCGCCCTGATGGCATTCCCGCAACTGGCCGAAAAGAATGTGGCCGTATTTGATACTGCTTTCCATCAGACGTTGCCGCAAGAGGCTTACCTCTATGCGCTGCCCTACCCGCTCTATCGTGATCACGGCATTCGTCGTTACGGTGCTCACGGCACATCTCACCGTTATATCGCGGAAGAAGTGGCGAAAGAGCTGGGTAAGCCGCTCAATGAGCTGAACATCATCAACTGCCACCTAGGCAACGGTGCCTCGGTGTGTGCCATTAAAAATGGTGAGTCAGTTGATACGTCCATGGGATTGACGCCGCTGGAAGGGCTGGCAATGGGCACCCGTTGTGGTGACATTGACCCCGCTGTGATCTTCTTTATGCACGATCAGCTCGGTTACAGTGTGGATCAGATCAACCATACCCTGACCAGCGAGTCAGGCTTGTTGGGGATGACGGGGGTGAGCAGTGACTGTCGTTACTCCACCACTCACTACGCCACCGATGCCGGTGCCAAGCGTGCGCTGGACCTGTTCAGCTACCGAGTCGCCAAGTATGTCGGCGCCTATGCGGCAGCAATGGATGGTCGCCTGGACGCGCTGGTGTTCACCGGTGGTATCGGTGAGAACGCCGCCATGGTACGTGAAATGGTGCTGGCACGACTGGCCCTGTTCGGCTTCAAGGTTGACCAAGAGGCCAACAACGCCGCGGTACTCGGTGGCGAAGGCCGCATTACCACAGCAGATAGCCGCTGTGCTTTGGTTATCCCCACCAACGAAGAGTTGGTCATCGCTCGCGATGCCCTGAGTCTGGTCTGCTAGCGCAAGCTTGCACTCAATCAACGCCCGGCCATTGCCGGGCGTTGTTGTATCTGGCTCGGTGCAAGCTGAGCTCGTTGAGCATTACCCTTTTATCTGTTGATGCCGCCACTCGCATACGCCCGGCGAGTGACCACAATTTAGTGAGAGGTTGCGCTATCTGATTCACGGTTGGGCATTTTTTATCTGCCGCTGTTGGCGCAGAGGGTTGGCTTTCTTTTGTCTTGGCAACGAATGTGGGACACTAGGCCCCCTGAAGGAGACCTAGTGCATGCGGCTATTCACCCTGATCCTGATCCTCATGCTGGGGGGACTGCAATACGACCTCTGGCTGGGAAAAAATGGACTATCTGATTATCAGACGCTGTCGGATGCTATCGCGCAGCAACAGCGGGACAACCAGATCCTCAAAGATCGTAACGACCTTATTTACCGCGAAATAGATGACCTCACCTCTGGCCTTGAGGCGATCGATGAACTGTCGCGCAACTATTTGGGATATATCAAGCAGGGGGAGACCTTCTACCGGATCATCCCTAAAGAGAAACACAGCGTGACGGCGGACAATGAGCCTAATGATGACTGATCCCAGCCGAATTTCTGGCCTGACGGCGATTGTCCCGGCCGCCGGAATCGGTAGCCGGATGGGTGCGGATTGCCCCAAGCAGTACCTGCTGCTGGGGGGCAAGACCATTCTTGAACATACCCTGATAGGGCTGCTTACACACCCGGCTATCACGCAGGTGATTGTGGCACTGGCGCCCCATGACCACTGGTTTGAGACACTGCCGGTGGCGGCCGATGCCCGTATCTTGCGGGTAGAGGGGGGGGCTGAACGGGCCTTTTCGGTGCTTAATGCCCTCAAAGTAGCGCAAGGAGAGTGGGTGCTGGTACACGATGCCGCTCGTCCTTGTCTGACTCATGGGGATCTAGATGCCTTGATTGGTGCAGCCGTAACCTGTGGTGGCGCCATTCTTGGCAGCCGGGTGCGCGATACCATGAAGCGCACCGATACCGACGGCAATATTATCGCCACTGTCGAACGTGAGCAGCTCTGGCATGCCCTGACACCGCAGATGTTCCCCACTCACCTCCTGACGCGGGCGCTGGAGGAGGGGCTGATGTTGGGCGCCACCATTACCGATGAGGCTTCGGCCATGGAGCGTGCCGGGTTCAGGGTGCAGATGGTGGAGGGGCGTGCCGACAATATCAAAGTCACCCGGCCGGAGGATCTCTCACTGGCGGGGCTGTTTTTAAGCCAGCAGGCATAAGCTGACTCACCCAAACAGGAGCGAGCATGATCCGGATTGGACATGGTGTGGACGTACACAACATTGATGAGGTTGGTTTCAGCATATTAGGAGGTTGCCGCTCATGATGCGCATTGGTCATGGTTTTGATGTCCATAAATTTGGCGGGCCAGGCCCCTGCATGTTGGGGGGGGTGCCGGTTCCCTACGAGCAGGGGCTGATTGCCCACTCGGATGGCGACGTGGTGCTGCATGCGGTGAGCGATGCCCTGCTGGGAGCCATCGGTGCCGGTGACATTGGTCGCCACTTCCCGGATACTGCTGCGCAATTCAAGGGCATAGATAGTCGTATCTTGCTGCGCGATGTGTTTACCAAAGTACAGCAAGCGGGCTATGTCATCGGCAACCTGGATGTGACCATCATTGCCCAGGCTCCCAAGATGGCGCCCCATATCGATGCCATGTGCGTCGTGTTGGCTGCTGATCTGCAATGTGATTTAAATCGGGTGAACGTCAAGGCGACCACCACCGAACAGCTTGGCTTTACGGGGCGCAAGGAAGGGATCGCTACCGAAGCCGTCGTCTTACTGGTGAAAACATAATGCTAAAACAGCTTAGCTATTTGCACGGGGCGCCCACTGCCCGCGGTATCCTCAAGGCCGAGGCAGCCGATTTTGTCGTGAATGAAGATCTCGGCTTCGAGCCCTGTGGCGAGGGTGAGCATATCTTCGTTCGGGTGCGCAAAACGGGCGAGAACACCGCGTGGGTCGCCGGTCTGCTGGCTGATGCTGCCGGGGTGAATCGCAATGCGGTGACCTGGGCGGGCCTCAAAGATCGCCACGCGGTGACCGAGCAGTGGTTCGGTATTCATCTGCCGGGCAAGGGCGAGCCAGATCTCTCGGTTATTGAGAGTGACAGCATCCAGATCCTGCAGGCCAAGCGTCACAACAAGAAGTTGCGGGTCGGTTATCTCAAGGGCAACCACTTTGTGTTGCGTCTCACCGGTCTGGAGCAGGCTGACGGGCTGGAAGCACGGCTGCAGGCCATCGCGACGCAGGGGGTGCCTAATTACTATGGTGAGCAGCGTTTTGGCCGGGATGGCAATAACCTGGAAGCGGCCAAGGCGATGTTCGCTGGCAAGCGGATCAAGGATCGTAACAAGCGCTCTCTCTATCTCTCTGCCGCCCGCAGCATGCTGTTCAACGCCATCGTCAGTGCTCGTATCGAACAAGGGTTGGCACACCAGCTGCTGGCTGGTGATTGTGTGATGCTCAAGGGGAGCCACTCCATCTTCAGCGAAGCGCTGCTGACCCCCGAGCTGGAAGCTCGGCTCGCGTCTGGGGATGTGCAACTTACCGCCCCCCAGTGGGGCCGTGGCCGCTTGGCGAGCCAAGGTGCAGCGGCTGAATTCGAACAGGCGGTGCTGGTCCCCTATCGCGATTGGTGTGATGGGCTGGAGCAGGCTGGGCTGGATCAGGATCGCCGCCCGCTACTGCTCAAGCCGGAGCAAATGAGCTGGCAACTGGAGGGTGAGGTATTGACCTTGTCGTTCTTCCTGCCGGCAGGGGCATTTGCCACTAGTGTGGTACGCGAGTTAATGCAGGCCGAAGAGGCCGATCATGGTTTCAGGAATCAAACCGATGCGCATTCTGGTCAGTAATGATGATGGTGTGCATGCTGAGGGCATTCGTGCCCTCAGCGAGGCGCTGCGCGCTTGTGGCGAGGTCATTGTGGTGGCGCCGGATCGTAATCGCAGTGGCGCAAGTCACTCCCTGACCCTGGAGGTGCCACTGCGGATCACCCGTATCCATGAATCCAGTGCCGATGAGATGGTGCGCTATGCAGTGAAGGGGACGCCGACCGATTGCGTCCATCTGGCGGTTAATGAGCTGGTGCGCCCCGAGCCTGACATGGTGGTGGCCGGTATCAACCATGGCGCTAACCTGGGGGATGATGTCATCTACTCGGGCACGGTGGCCGCAGCCACTGAAGGGCGTCATCTGGGTTATCCTTCTATCGCTATTTCGCTGGTAGGTAAAACCCACTTCGCCAGCGCAGCCCACTATGCCGCCCTGCTGGTGCGGGGGTTAATAAAGCACCCGTTGCCAGCCGATCAGATCCTCAACGTCAATGTGCCAGATTTGCCGCTCGAACAGATCAAGGGGATCAGGGTGACCCGGCTTGGCAATCGCCATCGGGCCGAGTCGGTGATCCGCACCGAGGATCCCCGAGGTCAGCTTATCTACTGGATTGGCCCCCCGGGCGATCAACAGGACGCCGGAGAAGGTACCGACTTTGCTGCGATTGAGCAGGGTTATGTCTCCATTACCCCCCTGACCATCGATATGACCGCGTATGACAGTCTTGTTGGTTTGGGTGACTGGTTAGATCTGCAGGGATGAGGGATTGATAGTACAGCGCCTTTTAAATCAGCTGATTGCGCTGGATATTCGCGATTTTCGTGTGTTGGCGGCTATCGCGAAAGTGCCACGCCAGTTGTTTGTGGACGAAGCAATGGCACACAAGGCGTGGGATAACACCGCCTTGCCCATTGGTCACGGCCAGACCATTTCGCAGCCCTATATGGTGGCGCGAATGACAGAATTGCTGATGAAAAATAATCCGGCCCATGTGCTGGAGATAGGTACAGGCTCCGGGTATCAGACCGCGATTCTTGCCAACTTGGTGGACCATGTGTATACGGTGGAGCGGATCAAGTCACTGCAGTTCCTGGCCCGGCGCCGGCTGCGTCAGCTTGATCTGCACAATGTGTCCGCCAAGCATGGTAATGGTTGGTTGGGCTGGCCCAACAAAGGCCCTTTCGATGCGATTCTAGTGACCGCCGCCGCGAGCGAGGTCCCCACCGCTCTTACCGATCAGTTGGCCGATGGGGGCCGGTTAGTGTTACCAATTGGTGACAGCCAGCAAACCTTGCAGCTTATTGAGCGTTCCGGTTCCCAGTTAACCAGCAAGGTGCTGGAGCCTGTCCGCTTTGTTCCCTTGATAAATGGAGATGTTGAGTGAAGTTGTTTTCTCGTTTGTATGTGTTGGTGATGCAGTGGGCTCGTCACAAGTATGCCCCTTGGTATCTTTCTATCACCGCGTTTATCGAATCGGTATTTTGGCCTATCCCGGTAGATGTGATGCTGGCGCCCATGGCCCTGGCCAAGCCGCACAAGGCCTGGCATTACGCGGCATTGGCGACGGCGTTTTCGGTACTGGGGGCGCTGTTTGGTTATGCCTTGGGTTATGCGCTGTGGGATCCTGTGGTCCAGCCTTTGGTGGCATCAGTTGGCTATGAGGGAAAAATTGAGACAGCTCGCCTCTGGTTTGAACAGCATGGGATCTGGGTCATCTTCATTGCCAGCTTCACCCCCATCCCCTATAAGGTGTTTACCGTGACCGCGGGGCTGCTGCAAATGGCTCTGCTGCCTTTCATCATCACTTCTCTCATCGGCCGTGGTATGCGGTTCTTTCTGGTGGCTGGCCTGATGCGTTGGGGCGGCGAGAAGATGGAACGCAAACTGATGCACTATGTCGATGTGTTGGGTTGGCTCTGTATCGTGGCCGCCGTGGTGCTTTATTTCTGGTTTAGTCGTTAAGGATCCATTATGCGTTTGCCTATTTGGCAAGGAAGCTGTGTTGTGGTGTTATCGTCGCTTCTGCTTGCCTGCTCCTCCAGTAAAACGGCAGCACCTGTTGATGGGGTCGGTGATGGCCCCTTTGTTTCGACCATTCCGGCTCGTCAGGGGGGCGCTCAGATCCGCACGCCTATTCAGGGGAATAGTTATGTGGTGAAGAGGGGGGATACCCTTTACTCCATCGCATTTAATTCGGGTAATGACGTGCCCTCATTGGCGAGTTTAAATGGTATTAGCCCCCCCTTTAACATTTATCCCGGTCAGCAATTGCGACTAGATGCTTCTGAAGCGGCGTCTACCGCAGGTAGAAGTACCAGTAGTTATGAAGTGCGGCGTGGCGACACCTTGAGCAGCATTGGCCGTCAGTTTGGTATGGCTGCGCAAACTCTGGCTCAGAACAACAATTTGAGTGCGCCTTATGCACTTCAGCCGGGTCAGATGCTCCATATCCAGCCTGCTGGCGGCAGCGGTCAGACGCAGCTGATGGCGGCGACCAGCCCGACTAGACCAGTCTCTCCCCCCCCGAGTCGACCGAGCAATGGGCCACGGCCATTAGCCGAACCCAGCGGGGGTGGTCAGACCACACCATTCATCTCACAGAAATCCGTTGCTGCGGCGCCAGCGAAAGAATACGCTCAGGCCAAAGAACAAAAAACAAACAACGCCCAGTCGAAACTTTCCTGGCACTGGCCTGCACAAGGTAGGATCGTTGAGGGGTTCTCTGTTGCGGAACAGGGTAACAAGGGGATCGATATTACCGGCAAGAAGGGGCAATCCGTCTTCGCAGCCAGTAGTGGCAAGGTGGTATACGCCGGTAGCGCATTAAGAGGGTACGGCAAGCTGATCATCCTCAAGCATGATGATGACTATCTCTCCGCTTACGCACACAACGATGAGTTGCGGGTGCGGGAAGGGGATAGCGTCAAGGGGGGGGCGGTCATTGCCAACATGGGTAGTACAGACGCGCCGGATGTGCGATTGCATTTCGAGATCCGGTACCGAGGCAAGTCGATCAATCCGATGAGCTATTTGCCAAAGCGTTAATCCCAGAGAGTCAGCCTTACTCTGGTAACGTCAGGGAGACACACCATGAGCAAAGCACAACTGGTAATGCAGGATGCCGAGTTAGAGTTTGACGCTGAATCTCAGTCTCAGTCCCACGAGGATGAAGATGAGGTAGGGATTGAAATTGAAATAGAGGGAGAGGCCGTCGAGTTGCAGGAGGTCACTGCCGAGACGGAAGAGGCCCTCTCTGATGAGTTGCTGGCACCGGAATTGAACCGGGTCATGGATGCCACCCAACTCTATTTGGGGGAGATTGGTTTCTCCCCTCTGCTTACTGCTGAAGAAGAAGTTTACTATGCTCGTCGTGCCTTGCGAGGTGACAAAGCTGCTCGCAAGCGCATGATTGAGTCCAACTTACGGCTGGTGGTTAAAATTGCCCGTCGCTACAACAACCGTGGTTTGGTGCTGCTCGATCTCATCGAAGAGGGCAACCTCGGCCTGATCCGTGCGGTCGAGAAGTTCGACCCCGAGCGCGGCTTCCGTTTTTCTACCTATGCCACTTGGTGGATCCGTCAGACCATTGAGCGGGCCATCATGAATCAGACTCGCACGATTCGGCTGCCTATTCATGTGGTGAAAGAGCTGAATGTATACCTGCGCACAGCCCGTGAGCTTTCCCATCGTCTCGATCACGAACCCACCGCCGAGGATATTGCTGTGGCGCTCGACCGTTCGGTCGCCGACGTAAATCGCATGCTCAAGCTCAACGAAAAAATCACCTCGGTCGATACCCCCATCGGCGGTGATCGTGACAAAGCCCTGCTGGATGTGCTCTCTGATGAGCACGGCATTGGCCCGGAGCTGGAATCACAGGATGATGACATGCGCGCCAGCATAGTGCACTGGCTGGAGGATCTTAATCCCAAGCAGCGGGAAGTGCTGGCGCGCCGTTTTGGCCTGCTAGGTTATGAACCGGCGACGCTGGAGGATGTGGGGGCCGAGATTGGTCTGACCCGCGAACGGGTACGCCAAATTCAGGTGGAGGGGTTGCGCCGCCTGCGGGAGATCCTGCTCAGTCAGGGCCTTTCCAATGAGGAGCTGTTTCGTACCAATTAGGAGTGCCAAACCAAGCGAGTGGGTCACCCTGCTGAGCAGATAACAAGG
This sequence comes from Aeromonas sp., assembly GCA_051651505.1. Classification (GTDB taxonomy): domain Bacteria; phylum Pseudomonadota; class Gammaproteobacteria; order Enterobacterales; family Aeromonadaceae; genus Aeromonas. The sequence continues at coordinate 6,771 of JBOFSK010000310.1, read as the reverse complement.
ATAACAAGAGGGGGAGCTATGGCTCCCCCTTGCTTTTTGCTGCCATCCAACAGGGTGGGCGTTGTTACACCAGCTCAGCCAGCATACTGTCGGCGTAGGGCACCAGTGCTTCGCCCTGCTTCACCTTGGCGAGATAGTCCGGGTTGGCGATCAGCGGACGACCGATGGCCACCAGATCGAAGCGCTCGGCCTTGATGGCTTCGGCGGCGCGCTCGGCATCGTAGTTGCCAACCCCGACCAGATTGCCTTGGTAGTGGGCGCGCAGATAGTCGGAGGCGCGGCCATCCAGATAGTCGAAGGTCAGGCTGTCATCAAAGATCCCGAGGTGAATATAGGCCAGTGGGCGCGTGTTGAGCTCGGCCAATAAATGGTCGAACACGGCGCGATCTTCCGGGCTACCTGCCAGATGGACATAAGCACCGGGGGAGAGACGCAGGCCCACCCGATCACCGCCGATGCGGGCGCTGATGGCATCGACCACTTCCAGCGCGAAACGGCTCATCTTTTCCGGGCTGCCACCGTAGTTGTCGCTGCGCAGGTTGGTAGAGTGGTGGAGGAACTGGTCGATCAGGTAGCCATTGGCACCGTGGATCTCCACCCCATCAAAGCCTGCCTCGATGGCATTGGCAGCGGCTTGGGCGTAATCCTGCACCAGCTGGGCGATGTCGGCCTCGGTCAGGGCGCGCGGCACCTGATAAGTGAGTTCGCGCATGCGGGGCACAGACCCTTCGTGAGCGACAGCGGAGGGGGCCAGCACTTCAGCCTGATGGAAGAAGGGGTGGGAGAGGCGACCGACGTGCCACAGCTGGGCGAAGATCTTGCCGCCCTTGGCGTGTACGGAGTTGGTCACTTTTTTCCAGCCATCGATCTGTGCCTGGGTGAACAGGCCCGGGGTATTGGGGTAGCCCTGCCCATCCGGTCTGATGATCACCGCCTCGGAAACAATCAGGCCGATGTCGGCGCGGCGGCCGTAATAGGCAGCCATCTGCTCGGTTGGCACCAGGCCGGGACCAGCCATGCAGCGAGTGAGCGGGGCCATCATAAATCGATTCGCTAGGGTGATGGTTTCATTGAGGCGATAGGGCTGAAACAAAGTATGCATAGCAGTTCATCCTGAACGGAGTATTGTTGAATGTGCATTCAAGACTGTTTTTACTTGCGGTGCAAGGCTTTTTTGAATGATTGTTCAAGATGGTTGGTCAGGCCCGATAGCTAGGGTAAACTTGCTGCCTTTTTCCAGTCACCCTATCGGCGGGCCCGTTGGCCCGTTACCGGTGAACCATTTCCCACGGGAGGAACCATGCGCATAGCCGAATTTGATCGGGACGAGGTACTGCGAAATGCCATGGAAGCGTTTCGCGCCAAAGGGTACGCCAAAACCACCATGCAAGAGCTGGTGGCCGCTACCGGCCTGCATCCGGGCAGCATCTACGGCGCCTTTGGCAACAAGCGCGGCCTGCTGCTGGCGGCGGTGGATCACTATGTCGAGGGCAAGCGCACCCTGCGTCGCTCCCTGCTCGACCACCCGAGCCCGCTGGCGGGCCTTGCTGCCTATCTTGATCGAATAGTGGATGAGGCGCTCTGCGGCTCTTGTCTGGTGACGCGCACCATGATGGAACTTAACGAACAGGATGAGGAGCTGACCCAGCGGGTCAAGGGGATCTATGGCGAGCTGGAGCAGGATCTGGCCGCGTTGCTGACGCAAGCACAGGCGCAGGGCGAGCTGGCCCCCAATAGCAATATCCGTACCCTCACCGCCCTGCTGCTGATCAACTTGCAAGGGCTGGTCACTTTCGCCCAGTGTCGCCGCGATCGTCCCCTGCTCGACGACGTAGTTACCCAGCTGATGCGGGCCCTGCGGGCATAACGCGATCCAGCAGAAACAACAGTGGCTCCCGAGGGAGCCACTGTTGTTTCTGCTCTCAGCCCTTGCATCAACCTTTGTTGCCAGACGCAGCGTCCTTACCTCGGCCCTACCAGCTCCTTCATCAAATCTTTCAGCCACACCAGTGCCGGCTGTTGAGCATGCACGGGGTGCCACACACAGTTGAGGTGATAGTCGGGCACGTCTTCGGGCAGCGGCAGGCTTTTCAGCGGCCAGTGGGTGGCGAGCAGCTCGGCCACCATGCTGGGCAGCACCAAGAGGTGATCGCTTTGGCTGACGATGGCGGCGGCGGACATATAACTCTGGCTGTTGACCGAGATGGTGCGGCTAAAACCCTGGCTCTTCAGATAACGGTCGAGGCTTGCCTCCGAGGTGCCAAGGGGCGAGTGGAACACGTGGGGCATGGCGATCAGCTGCGGCAAGCTGATGCGCTCTTGCCATTGGGAAGGGTCACTCTCTGCCCCGGCGGGGGCGGATGTGGCAATCGGCAGATCGGCGCGCACCAGCCCGGCCAGCGGCTCGGTGAGCCAGGTTTCTTTGCCCAGATACCCCGGCACCTGCATGTACTCGTCAAACCCCAGCACCAGATCGATCTCACCACTCGCCAGCTCGGCTTCGGGCAGGGTGTCGCGCAAGATGCGGATCTCGATGGTGACTCCCGGCGCCAGCCCTCTGAGTCGCTGAATAAGCGGCGGGATCAGCACGCACTCCACGTAATCTGTGGTGCAGAGCACGAAACGGCGCCTGGAATGGAGCGGCTCGAACTCTTCCTCTTCGGTAAGTTGTTGCTCCAATAGCCGCAGCGCCTGCTGCACCCCCAGATGCAGTCGCTGGGCGCGCGGGGTCGGCAACATCCCCTGCGGGGTGCGCACCAACAGCGGGTCACTGAAGAAGGTGCGCAGCCGATTGAGGGAGTGGCTCATGGCCGGCTGGCTGATAAAGAGCGCTTCGCCGGCGCGGGTGACGCTTCCTTGGGTCATCAGGGCGTCAAAAGCGAGCAGCAGATTGAGGTCGAGCTGGTGCAGTTTCATGAGGTATTATTCACCACGTTTATGGGACAATCCATCCTATTCATTTGATGGATATGGGCGCAACGTCTTACTCTGCGACCCACTGTTTTTTTTCAGGGTTCCCACGCCGCTTTGTGGCGTAAATGGGGGACCCCAATCCATGCAAGGAGCCTTGCGATGAGCATCAAGACCATGACTACCACGCCGGCCGCTGACGGCTTTACCATGCCTGCCGAGTGGGCGCACCAGCAGGCCGTCTGGATGATCTGGCCGTTTCGCCCGGACAACTGGCGTGAAGCCGGTCGTTTTGCCCAGCCGACTTTTGCCAAGGTGGCGGATGCCATTGGGCAAGCGACCCCGGTCTTTATGGGGGTACCAGCCCAGTTTATGGAACAGGCCCGCGCCATCATGCCTGCCCACGTGACCCTGGTCGAAATGAACAGCGATGACTGCTGGGCGCGCGATACTGGCCCCACCATTGTGACCAACGCTGCCGGCGAGTGCCGTGGGGTGGATTGGGGCTTCAACGCCTGGGGCGGCCACAAAGGCGGTCTCTACTCCCCGTGGGATCAGGATGAAGAGGTTGCAGCCCAGATGCTGGCCCAGCACGGCATGGATCGTTACGACGCGCCGCTCATTCTGGAAGGGGGCTCTATCCACGTTGATGGCGAAGGCACCTGCCTGACCAGCGCCGAGTGCCTGCTCAACGAAAACCGCAACCCGCACCTGAGCAAAGCGCAGATCGAAGCTCACCTGCGCGACTATCTGGGCGTCACCCACTTTATCTGGCTGGACGAAGGCGTCTACATGGACGAAACCGACGGCCACATCGACAACATGTGCTGCTTCGTGCGTCCGGGTGAAGTGGCCCTGCACTGGACTGACGACCAGAACGATCCCCAGTACGCCCGCTCCGTGGCCGCCCTCAAGGTGCTGGAAGCGGCGGTCGATGCCAAGGGTCGCAAGCTGAAAGTGTGGAAGCTGCCCCAGCCGGGCCCGCTGTTCTCGACCTTCGAAGAGTCCGCCGGTGTCGAGAGCGGTAGCGGTGTGCCGCGCGAGGCAGAAGGTCGTCTGGCCGGTTCCTACGTGAACTTCCTCATCACCAACGATCGCATCGTCTACCCGTTGCTGGATGCCGCCACCGATGGCGAAGCTCAGCGCATTTTGGAAGAGATCTTCCCGGAGCACACAGTGATCGGCGTACCGGCCCGCGAGATCCTGCTGGGCGGTGGCAATATCCACTGCATTACCCAGCAGATCCCCTCTGGTCAGTAAGCTGGCCGAAGCGTGTAGACATTCAAAACCCCACGTTGTGGGGTTTATCGCTTAATGATGTGATGGTCGCAGGCACTGATGCGGCGATCATCATGACAAACTGTCACCCTTTTACAGGAGATCCCCATGGTCCCCAAAATGGTAGATGTCACCGAGGTTTCCATTGCCGAGCTGCGCGACGCGCTCGGATCAGGCCGCACCACTGCGGTCGAACTGGTCGAGGCCTATCTGGCCCGGATCGCCGCCTACAACGGCCCCGAGACACAAACCCGCCTCAATGCCGTGGTGGTGCACAACCCTGATGCGCTGAAAGAGGCGCAAGCCTCCGATGCCCGCCGCGCCCGTGGCGAAGCCTTGAGCCCGCTCGACGGTATTCCCTACACCGCCAAAGACAGCTATCTGGTCAAGGGGCTGACTGCCGCTTCCGGTAGCCCGGCCTTCAAGGACCTGGTGGCCCAGCGCGATGCCTTTACCGTGGAGCGCCTGCGCGCTGCCGGTGCCATCTGCCTTGGCAAAACCAATATGCCGCCGATGGCCAATGGTGGCATGCAGCGCGGCGTCTATGGCCGTGCCGAGAGCCCCTACAACGCCGACTACCTGACCGCGCCGTTTGCCTCTGGTTCTTCCAACGGGGCCGGTACTGCCACCGCCGCCAGCTTCTGTGCCTTTGGTTTAGCGGAAGAGACCTGGTCGAGCGGCCGTGGCCCGGCCTCCAACAACGGCCTGTGCGCCTATACCCCATCCCGTGGCGTGATTTCGGTGCGTGGCAACTGGCCGCTGACCCCGACCATGGACGTGGTGGTGCCCTATGCCCGTACCATGAACGACCTCTTGGAAGTGCTCGACGTAGTGGTGGCCGACGATAGCGATACCCGTGGCGATCTGTGGCGCATGCAGCCCTGGGTCAAGATCCCTAAGGCCTCCGAGGTGCGTCCGGCTTCCTATCTGGATCTGGCCGCCAAGGCCGATGCCCTCAAGGGCAAGCGCCTCGGCGTGCCGCGTATGTTTATCAACAAGGATGAACTGGCCGGCACCAGCGACAACCCCGGTATCGGCGGCCCGACCGGTCAGCGCATCCATACCCGCCCGTCGGTGATTGCTCTGTGGGAGCAGGCCCGTCAGGCGCTGGAAGGCGCTGGCGCCATCGTCGTCGAAGTGGACTTCCCGCTGGTCTCCAACTGCGAAGGGGACCGACCCGGCGCGCCGACCGTGTTCAATCGCGGCATAGTGTCACCAGAGTTTCTCAACGACGAGCTGTGGGAGCTCTCCGGCTGGGCGTTCGACGACTTCCTGCGCGCCAACGGCGATCCTAAGTTGAACAAACTTGAAGACGTCGATGGGCCCAAGATATTCCCCCACGATCCGGGCACCCTGCCGAACCGCGAGGGCGATCTGGCGGCGGGCATGGACGAGTACGTCAAGATGGCCAAGCGCGGCATCAAGCGTTTTGACGAGATCCCCACAGTGCCGGACGGCCTGCGCGCTCTGGAGCAGACCCGCAAGCTGGATCTGGAACAGTGGATGGACGGGCTCAAACTCGACGCCGTGCTGTTCCCCACTGTGGCTGACGTCGGCCCGGCTGATGCGGATGTGAATCCAGCCTCCGCCGATATCGCCTGGAGCAACGGCATCTGGGTTGCCAACGGTAACCTCGCCATTCGCCATCTCGGCGTGCCGACCGTCACCGTCCCCATGGGCATCATGGCCGATATCGGTATGCCGGTGGGCCTGACCTTTGCCGGTCGCGCCTATGACGACAACAACCTGCTGCGCGTTGCCTCGGCCTTCGAGTCCACCGGCAGCAAGCGCAGGGTGCCGCCGCGTACACCGCCGCTGGGGTGATTGCCATCGAGGTTTAAATACGCCAAGGTATCCAGTGATAATGAAAACAAAACCACCCGCGGTGATGCGGGTGGTTTTTTATGTCTTGTGTCGGCACAAGTTTCGGGTGATTGCTTTGAATCACGAAGCATATTCGGACGATCGCGAATAGAGGGGCTCGCTGAGAGGCCGCAGATGTTCAGGGCCGTAGGTTCGAATAGCGAAGCGTATTCGGACGTTCGCGAATATGGGGCCGCCGAGAGGCCGCAGATACCCAGAGTTACTGGCGGTCTTGCCATGGCTCGGTGCGCGGCGGTAAACGGGAGATGACGCTGCGCTCACTGTCCCTACATCTAGCTGGTGTTTTTTGTCGAGGGGGGGGGCGGCTTAACGCTTGCCTTTGCCACCCTTGCTACCGCCGAGGGCCTGCTTTCTGGCACGCTGCTTCTGGGCGGCCTTGCTGTTACGACGCGGCTCGGGCTCAAAGCGGGTCAGATCCGGTTCAAAGCCCGGGAACCACTGCTGGGGCAGGCGGGTGTCGAGCACTGCTTCTACCTTCTCCAGCAGCGGCGCATCTTCTGGGCTGAACAGGGTAATAGCGAGCCCCTTGTTGCCTGCGCGGCCGGTGCGACCGATGCGGTGGACGTAATCCTCCGCCACAAACGGGAATTCGAGGTTAATCACATAGTTGAGATCAGTGATATCGAGACCGCGGGCCGCCACGTCGGTGGCGACCAGCGCCTGCAGGGTGCCGGCACGAAACTCTAGCAGCACTTTTTC
>JBOFSK010000309.1:0-3867 GCA_051651505.1 Aeromonas sp. | reverse complement strand
GGAAGGGCGCTTCAAAAGCCAGGCTTTGCTGACGGAGTCTGCTTTATTGGCCTGCATGACTTACGTTGATTTGAATCCAATCCGGGCGGCTTTGGCCGATAGGCCGGAGCAAAGTGATTACACCAGCATTAAACAGCGTCTTGCTGATGAGCAGCCAGCGGCATCATTGCCTCCGTTGTTGTTGCCGTTTGCCAGCCCTGGTAAACCTGAGGGCCTACCCTGTGCCTTCAGTGACTATCTGATGTTGGTAGACTGGACCGGTCGAGCCATCAGGTCGGATAAGCAAGGTTATATTCCAGAAGCGCTCGGTCCTATTCTGCAACGGTTGGGCCTTGATAACGTGCAGTGGTTTCGGCAAGTGACAGTGTTTCGGCGGCAGGGTATCAGGGTTGTCGGTGACAAGGCACATTGTCTGCGTTATGCAGCGCATTGTGGCCAGAGGCGATGTCATCAACCGTTACTTTAAGACGCGTCACATCCCTTTGATATCTACCGGTACACATTTTGATGCCGAGGCTGACACTGGCTGAAAAACGGCTCTCCAAGTCAAAACCGTGAACACCTCTCCTTTCTGACCCAACATTTTCAATCATGGTGCTAATGCAGCAACCGCAGCCATCTATCCTGAGGCTTGCTCAAAAAGGTGGCTGTCCAAATATGAGTCCGTCCAAATATGAGTCCAAATATGAAGTCAGTCCAAATATGAAGTCACTGATCCGCTGATCCACACTGAGCCAGCAACCGAAAGCGAGGTCGAGGAGTTTGGGTGAGCCAAGGAGGTGATAGCGAAGATGGGCCGCTGGGCCCATCTTGCCGAGGCATCAGGGAGTCGGTTCTCCTACCGTGGTGGCCGGTTCGGTGGCGGTCGGTTGCACTTCAATCTGCATCCCTTGCACCAGCACGGTTTTCAGATCTTGCAGATACTCTTCCAGCGGCAACTCTTGCAGCAGTTGGGCGAGCTCGTTGCCCACCGGGGTGAGCCGGTAGTAGAGCAGGGTGATGTTGTGCTGTTTGCCCTGCAGTCGCCAGCGCTGGTTGCCAAACGCCAGCTCGACCCCATCGGCGGGCAGGGGGCCGGACTCCAGCTCCCCTCTGTGCAGCAAGCCGAGCTCGAACAGTTGCAGCAGGGCATTATAGGGCAGCCGGTATTTGCCAAGGCCGAGGCGCGTCGCCTTGGCGCGACTGAGTAGGCTGGCCCCCTTGTGCAGCCCCAATAGCAGTCGCTGCTCCTCGCTGCCGCTATAGTGGCAGGTAAGGGCGCACAGCCGTTGGAACAGTTGGGCCTCGCGCTGGGTCATCTCTTTGAGGGTGGAGAGGGCCCTGACGGAGAAGCGGCCTGGGGTCGCCACTTCAATGGCAAAGATCCGGCCCCACAGCTGCTGCATTGGCACCATGCTGATATCTTCCGCCAGTTGCAGGAAGCGGGTCAGCCAGTCGCTGTCCATCTCGCCCCCGGCGGCCGTCTCGGCACACTGACGGGAGGCCATTACCATGATGGCTTCCAGATTGCGTTGGCGGGCAGCCTGATCCGCCAGCTGGCGAAAGGTGGCGCGCTGTTCGAAGGTGCTGTCCGTGTTGCGGGTGAGCATGCCGTCAATGCCGCGAGCGCGGGCCAGACGCAGGGTCTGCTCCTGACCGCTTAAGATCGAGCTCTCTTTTTTGGGGGGGCGCAGATCGGCCATGCTGGCTCCATTGGCACAGGTTCAGGAGCTGAATGTTACCCCAACCCAGCGAATAAGATAATAAAAGGGCCTCCTTGGAGGCCGTTTATTTTGCTAGAGAGAATTACTCCTCGTAGACGCTGACCTCGACTGCTTCCATCGAGTAGGAGGCGGTGGCCATCTCGTGGCTCGAACTGACAGTGCGCATCTTGCCTTTGACCCAGATGGCGTCCCACAGATCATCCACTGGTGCCCCCTTGGGGTAGTTCACATAGATAACCTGATTAGTCGGCGGGGCTGGTACATGGATGCAGGCGCCGAAGTAGGGCACCAGCAGGAAGGCGGTGATCTTCTTGGCATCCCCTTCCAGCGGTACCACGAAGCCCGGAATACGCAGGTTCTGCTGATCCAGCTTCTTGTTCACTCCACCCACCGGCTGCGGCATGGCAGCGACATCCCCATCATGGCTCATCTGTGGGGGGGGCAGTAGCTTTTCTCCTTCCGGGATCAGCAGATCCCAGTCGATGGTCTTGTAGTCGGCGGCCATGGCGGGCAGCACCAGCAGGCTGGCCAGCAGCGCCACTATTTTCCACTTCATCATCTGTCCTTCTGTTTTGTATTTTTGGCGTCCGGCTAGACACGAATGCTCATGCCATCGCTCAGGCTGTAGCGGTAAGCGCGGGCGGCCGGGAGCAGGCCGATCACCATGCCTGCCAGCCACACTACCCCCAGCAACAGCCATTCGTAGCTGCTTGGCAGCCCCAAGCTTAATTGCAGGCCATAGTGGCTGAGCAGCCAAGGCGAGGCAAGCCCCTGCCCCAGATAGAGCACGGCGACCCCGAGGACGATGCCGACCGTGGTCAGCGCCATGGCCTCCAGCGCCAGCAGCAGGAATAGGTGGGAAGGGCCTGCACCGAGGGAGCGCAAAATAGCGAGCTCACGGCGCCGCTCGTTAAGCCCCGCCAGCAAGGTAGTCAGCATGCCGATCAGGCCCGCCACCACCACGAAACCGGCGATCACCGACAGCGCCGTTTCTGCCACGCTCATCAGGCTCCACAGCTCCTGCAGGGCGGCACCGGGCAGGATCGCCATCAACGGCTCTTTGGGATAGGTGTTGACGCTGCGCTGCAGCTGGAACGCCAGAACCCGGTTGCTCAAGCCCACCATAAAAGCGGTGATGGTTTTCGGGGTGAGATCCAGCGCCAGCGCCTGCTCGGCGGTCACGTTTTTGCTGTGGCGGCCGGTGTCCCAACCCAGATGGATCGCCTCAATTCCCGCCAGTGGCACATGGAGGGTGCGATCGATGGGGGTGCCGGTCGGTGCCAGGATCCCCACCACCTTGAACGGCAGATTATCGTGTTGGCTAAACGACGTATTGCCAGCGCCGTGGGCGATGACGATGGCCTGATCGAGCCGATAGCCCAGCTTCTCGGCCACCTGAGCGCCGAGTACCGCTTCAAATGGGGTTTCGAACGGTCGCCCTTCGCGCAGTTGCAGCGACTGCTGCTGACCGTACTTCAGGTGGGTGAAGTAGTCGCCATTGGTGCCGAGCACCCGAAATCCCTTGTGGGAGTCACCGAGGGAGAAGGGGATGGTCCAGGCAACGCCGGGTTTCTGCTTGATGGCCTGATAGGAGTCCCACCCCACGTTGTTGGTGGGGTTGCCGATGCGAAACACCGAGTAGAGCAGCAGGTTCACCTGACCGGAGCGGGCGCCGACGATGAGATCGGTGCCCGAGACGGTATTGGAGAAGCTTTCGCGGGCCTGGGTGCGCACCCGCTCTACCCCCAGCAGCAGGGTGACGCTGATGGCGACAGCCAGCAGAGTGAGCCCGGCGGTGAGGCGGCGAGCCCAGAGACTTTGCAGGGCAAGTTTTAGCACGTTACCCTCCGGTTTTGTGGTCGTACCGGGTGGGAACCCATGGCGTTGTTCATCAGGGCGATGCTGTGGTGATGAGTGATCAGCATGATGCCCTCCGGTTGAGCTGTTGCAGGTTTTCGGCCCGTGGGAACAGGGGTTCGAGGTAGGGGTCGTGACTGACGAAGATCAGGGTTGAGCCCTGTTTGTCGCACTCCTCGAACAACAGCTTGATAAAGGCCGCCCGATTGTCGGTATCAAGGGCCGAAGTGGGCTCATCGGCGATCACCAGCGGCGGCGAGCCGATCAGCGCCCGCGCGGCGGCAACCCGTTGCTGCTGGCCGATGCT
>JBOFSK010000308.1:0-1373 GCA_051651505.1 Aeromonas sp. | reverse complement strand
GCCTGGCGGCCATAGCGCCGTGGAACCACCTGATCCCATGCCGAACTCAGAAGTGAAACGCGGTAGCGCCGATGGTAGTGTGGCATTCGCCATGCGAGAGTAGGACACTGCCAGGCACCCAATTAAACAGTGATGTGCATAATCACGTCATTGGCCGAGAGGATGACACCTCTGATAAGCGGCAACAGATTTAGCGAAAAGCTAACCAAATTGCGGAGCGGTAGTTCAGTTGGTTAGAATACCGGCCTGTCACGCCGGGGGTCGCGGGTTCGAGTCCCGTCCGCTCCGCCACTAATTTTAAAAGGCCTTCCCATTTGGGAAGGCCTTTTTGCTATTGGCTATTTTTATGCTGCAAGGCTGATAAAGCATAGGTGTTCGGTATCGCTCCCTCTTACTTGACCTGAAACGGGGTTCTAAAAACAGCGAATGTCACCTGCCAGATCAAGCTTTCGGCGCGGGACGTTTGTTCTGCCCCTGCCTAGCAGTTAAGATTCTCTCCAAACGTCAATTCGCAAGGCCCTCCATGTCTACTCAATACAATGCGGATGCCATTGAGGTCCTCAATGGCCTTGAACCGGTGCGTCGTCGCCCCGGCATGTATACCGACACCACCCGGCCCAACCACCTCGGCCAGGAGGTCATCGACAACAGCGTCGATGAAGCGCTGGCGGGTCATGCCCGTACTCTGGAGGTGACCCTATTTGAAGACCAGTCCCTCGAGGTGATCGATGACGGTCGTGGCATGCCAGTCGATATTCACCCGGAGGAAGGGGTGTGCGGGGTGGAGCTGATCCTCTGCAAGCTGCACGCGGGGGGCAAGTTCTCCAACAAGAACTACCAGTTCTCCGGCGGTCTGCACGGGGTGGGTATTTCGGTGGTGAATGCCCTTTCTGATCGGGTCGAGGTGACGGTGCGTCGCGACGGTCAGGTTTATGACATCGCCTTCGAGCGTGGCGACAAGGTGCAGGAGCTGACCATCACCGGCACTTGCGGGCGCCGTAACACCGGCACCCGGGTGCGTTTCTGGCCGCAGGCGAGCTACTTTGACTCGCCCCGCTTCTCGGTCACCAAGCTGGAGCACCTGCTGAAAGCGAAAGCGGTGCTTTGCCCCGGCCTCACTATCAAGTTCCTCGACAAGAACAGCGGCATCAAGCTGGAGTGGTGCTACGAAGATGGCCTTAAGGATTACTTGGTCGATGCGATCAAGCAATACAGCTGCTTGCCGGAACAGCCATTTGTTGGCTCGTTCAGCACCGACCAGTCGGCGGCAGACTGGGCCCTGTGCTGGCTGCCGGAAGGGGGCGAATGCCTCGCTGAATCTTATGTGAACCTGATCCCCACCGCTCAGGGCGGTACTCACGTTAACGGTCTGC
>JBOFSK010000307.1:0-2522 GCA_051651505.1 Aeromonas sp. | reverse complement strand
GCCTTGCTCATAGAGGCACCGATCCTGGTGCTTGATGATGCCCTCTCGGCCGTGGATGCTCACACCGAGCAGCAAATTTTGCATGCCCTCAAGGCCCATAGTCGCACCCTGATCCTGGTGAGCCACCGGATGACGGCGGTTGAGCTGGCTGACGAGATCTTGGTGCTGGATCAGGGCAAGATCAACGAGCGTGGTCATCATAGCGCCCTGATGGATCATAACGGTTGGTACGCCGACATGGTGCGCTATCAGCGTCTTGAACAAGACGTGGAGGAGAGTCTGTGAGAATGATGATGATTTGGTGGCTCACTGAGCGTCGCTCGTTCCTACAGGATTGGTATGGCCGCAGGGAACACGGCCCGTATCAGGAGCAAGATAGGAGGTGTGTTTGTGAATCCCACCATTAAACGCTTGCTGGCTTATTGTGGCCGTTATCCGCGCTGGTTGATCCAAGCCGGTATATGCCTATTGCTGGCGACGGCTGCAGAGGTGGCCGGGCCGCTATTGATCAAGACATTTATCGATGACTATCTGACGCCTCGCCATTTAGATTGGCCCACCATTACGGCCATTGCGGCCGGTTATCTGGGTCTTCAGCTAATTTCTGCGGCCGGTTTTTATCTGCAATCCTTGCGTTTTAATCGCATTGCGCAAGGCGTGGTCCAGACCTTGCGTGAGCAGGTGTTTGCCACCGCGATTCGGCTGCCGGCCCGCTACTTTGATCAGCATCGTTCGGGCGCGCTCATTTCGCGCATTACCAATGACACCGAGGCTATCATGAACCTCTATGTGCAGGTGATCGGGATGCTGGTGCAAAAGGTGGTGCTGCTGTGCGGTATTTTGATCTCGATGGCCTTGTTGGATCTGCGCTTGATGCTGGTGTGTGCCACCTTGCTCCCTGTCGTTGCTGCGGTGATGTGGCTCTACCAGAAATTGAGTGTGCCGGTGGTGCGGGCGACCCGCAGTCTGCTCTCCGACATCAATAGCCGCCTCAACGAGTCGTTGCAGGGGATGCCGGTCATCCAGGCGATGGTGCAGGAGCGCCATTTTGCTAACGCCTTTGCCGAGGTCAACCAGCAGCACTGGTCGGCGCGCCTCAAGGGCCTCAAGATCAACGGCATCTTGCTGCGCCCCTTGATTGATCTCTTCTACATGATGGTGCTGATCGGCCTCTTGGCCCTGTTTGCTCACCAAGGGCTCAGCGCTGGCGGTGCTATTCAGGTAGGGGTGCTCTATGCCTTTATCAGCTATCTGGGACGGATGATCGAGCCGCTCATCGAGATGACCAACCAGCTCAACCAGTTGCAGCAGGCGATGGTAGCCGGGGAGCGGGTGTTTGCCTTACTTGATGAGCCCCGCGAAAGTCATGACGGCGAGCAGGTGCCATTACAGGGGCGGGTCAGTTTCGAAGGGGTGAGTTTCTCTTATGATGGCCAGCAGCCGGTGCTACGGGAGGTGAGCTTTACCGCCCATCCCGGCCAGATGCTGGCGCTGGTGGGCCACACCGGCAGCGGCAAGTCCACTATCATCAGCTTGCTGATGGGGTTCTATCCGCGGGATCAAGGGGAGATCCGTTTTGATGAGCACGGGTTTGATAGGTTGGCGCTGGCAGCCGTGCGCCGCAGCATCGGACTGGTGCAACAAGATCCCTTTATCTTTGTCGGTACCCTGGCGGAGAATTTGCGGTTGGGGCGTGCCGGTATTGATGAAGATCGTCTCTGGCAGGCGCTGACGGAGGTGCAGCTCGCCGAGTTTGTCCGCAGCCTGCCTGAGGGGATCAACACCCTGATGGAGGAGGGGGGCAAAAATCTCTCTGCCGGTCAGCGACAACTGCTTTCGTTTGCCCGTGCACTGGTGGGCGATCCGCGCATTCTCATTCTGGATGAGGCCACCGCCAGTGTGGACTCCCAGACCGAGTTGGCGCTCTCGCTGGCGCTTTCGGCGGCACGCCGTGGTCGTACTACTATCGCCATTGCCCATCGTCTCTCGACCATCGTCGATGCCGACGAGATCTTGCTGCTCTCTCGTGGCCAGGTCAGCGAACGAGGCACCCATGATGAGTTAATGGTGTTGGGGGCGCACTATGCCCAATTGTTCGAGATGCAAAGTCAAGGGGCCTGGTTGGAGCAAAAGCGGGCCTGATGTGGTGGGCCTTTCTTATTAGCGGTGCTGCGCACCGCGAGGTTGCCACTGTTGATGGCGTGATACCGGTGCACGGAATAGGTCATAGAGGGCGGCATATTGCTGTTTTGCCAAGACCTGTGACGACCATGGTTGGTGTCGAATTGATCCAGAACAAGGTGGAATTGATGATAATGGTTATCATTCATGTTATTTCTGGGCGATAACCATGATCCATCTCACCCCTGCAATGACCGGCATTGCCTCGCCGGAACCCCTTACATTTGCCTTTAGTGCCAAGACCTCGGCCCATGCCAGTTGGTGTGGGGGGGCGCCTTTTCCGCTGGATGAGTCTGGCTGGCAGAGCTGGTGGCAGCGCGAGAGTGAAGCAGAGGAGCGAG
>JBOFSK010000306.1:0-1883 GCA_051651505.1 Aeromonas sp. | reverse complement strand
TCCGAAACGTTAGAGAAGGCAGAGAGTAAGCTATGACTGAGAATACTTACGACTCCTCGAATATCAAGGTACTGAAGGGCCTGGATGCGGTCCGCAAGCGCCCGGGGATGTATATCGGCGATACGGATGATGGCTCGGGCCTGCACCACATGGTGTTCGAAGTGGTCGATAACTCCATTGACGAAGCGCTCGCTGGCTATTGCTCCGATATTTTGGTCAAGATCCATTCCGATGGTTCTGTCTCTGTACGTGACAATGGCCGGGGTATCCCGGTCGACATGCACGAAGAGGAGGGCCGTTCCGCCGCTGAAGTTATCATGACGGTGCTGCACGCTGGCGGTAAGTTCGATGACAACTCTTATAAAGTATCCGGTGGCCTGCACGGTGTAGGTATCTCCGTGGTTAACGCCCTCTCTGACAAGCTGTTGTTGACCATTCGCCGTAACGGTCATGTTTACGAGCAGACTTATCATCTGGGTGAGCCACAGGCACCACTCAAGCAGATTGGTGACAGTTCTGGCACCGGTACTGAAGTGCGTTTCTGGCCGAGCCCGACTATCTTCAGCGATACCCTGTATCACTACGAAATCCTGGCCAAGCGGCTGCGTGAGCTCTCCTTCCTTAACTCCGGCGTCTCGATCCGTCTGCATGACGAGCGTGATGGCCGTGAGGTGCATTTTTGCTATGAGGGTGGCATCAAGGCGTTCGTTGAATACCTGAACCAGAACAAGACCCCGATCCACCCGAAGGTCTTTCACTTCACTACCGAACACGATGGCATTGGCGTGGAAGTGGCGATGCAGTGGAACGACGCCTATCAGGAAGGGGTCTACTGCTTCACCAACAACATCCCGCAGCGGGATGGTGGTACTCACCTGGTGGGCTTTCGTACCGCGCTGACCCGTACTCTGAACTCCTATATGGACAAAGAGGACTACAGCAAGAAGGCCAAGTCGGCTGCCAGTGGCGACGACGTGCGTGAAGGTTTGATTGCCGTTATCTCGGTCAAGGTACCGGATCCCAAGTTCTCCTCCCAGACCAAGGACAAGCTGGTTTCGTCCGAAGTGAAGACTGCCGTTGAGCAGGCGATGGGCGAGAAGCTGGGTGAGTTTCTGCTGGAAAACCCGAGCGATGCCAAGATCGTGGTCAACAAGATCATCGATGCGGCCCGTGCCCGTGAAGCGGCTCGCAAGGCCCGTGAACTGACGCGTCGTAAAGGTGCACTGGATATCGCTGGTCTGCCCGGCAAACTGGCTGACTGTCAGGAGAAAGATCCGGCCCTCTCCGAACTCTACATAGTGGAAGGAGACTCTGCGGGTGGTTCCGCCAAGCAGGGTCGCAACCGTAAGAACCAGGCCATCCTGCCGCTCAAGGGTAAGATCTTGAACGTCGAGAAGGCCCGTTTCGACAAGATGATCTCCTCACAAGAGGTCGGCACCCTGATCACCGCGCTGGGCTGTGGTATCGGTCGTGACGAGTACAACCCGGACAAGTTGCGTTATCACAACATCATCATCATGACCGATGCGGACGTCGATGGTGCCCACATCCGTACCCTGCTGCTGACCTTTTTCTATCGTCAGATGCCGGAAATTATCGAGCGCGGTTACGTCTTTATCGCCCAGCCACCGCTCTATAAGGTCAAGAAGGGTAAGCAGGAGCAGTATCTGAAAGATGAAGATGCACTGCTGCAATATCAGACCTCGATGGCGCTAGATAACGCCACCCTGCACGTCAACGAGTCTGCGCCAGCCATTGGTGGTGAAGCGCTGGAGCGACTGGTCAACCAGCACCGTGCGGTGACTCATCTGATCACCCGCATGTCTCGCCGTGCCCCGGAGGCCGTGTTGACCCAGTTGATCTATCAGCCGGAGTTGAACGAA
>JBOFSK010000305.1:0-1106 GCA_051651505.1 Aeromonas sp. | reverse complement strand
CCGGTTTTCATTTTTTATATCATATGAATTTTTAATATACCGCAATACATGTCGCTTAAACAACGTTCGGAACACGCGCGGCGCGACACTGTTTGAGAGGGGTCGCTTTTAACTGTTGCACTGTTCACAGGTTAATGTGTTACTAAGCGTGACGGTGAAGATGGATACGACAGACACTGAAACAAGTACCAAAACTGAAGCTGTAAAATTAGTAGACCGTGATGACACGGAAGAACTTGTGTCAAAAAGAGGAGCCGTATCTGTTGTTTGGAGGTTCTTTGGTTTTAAAAAATCCGACGTCGACCAAACAACGGTTCCCTCTCGAGCTGTCTCGAGACACCACGGAGCTACCGCTATGGGGAATACCTTCCTTCTAAACCTTCCTGAAGTCTTATTGGCTCACGCCAGTCAAGTTGACTGGCCAATTGACGCGAAGCATGCATCGTATGCAAATACTGAAGAGCTCGCGAGGCAGTATAAGAGGCGATGCTCGCGCCAATTGCATCAGAATCTTCTACTTCACCTGCTGAATTTATTATGGCAACTTTGTGCAAGATCTGTGCAGGACCTATAGAGCCGCCGGATCAACACGATCACTGCGTCGCCTGCCTGGGCCTGGCCCATGCCGAGGCGGCGCTGGATGAGTCCGATTGCGGGCGTTGCGCGGACCTGCCGGCCCGCGCGCTCCGTGCCCGCCGCGATGTGGCTCGCGGCCTTTTCGGGGTGAGGCCCACTGCCGCCAGGGTGCCGCTGGTGGGCCCGCCCCCTCCCGGTGACGGGAGCGTCGTCTTGCCGCCCCGCCAACCCCAAAGGTCGCCCCGTTCCCCGGTCTCCTTCCCCGAGGACTGCTTCCGCCCTCCTTCCAACATCGATGAGTTTGTGTTCTTTGGTCAGGAAGAGGGGGATGACTCGATGTCCATATCTGCCTCGGAGCGAGGGGATTGGGCGGGATAGGAGTCCGATCAACCAGACAGCATGGGGCCCCCAGACCTCCAGGAGGAGCTCATGAGGGTTCTGTCGAAGGCTGTCCAGGAGTTGGAGCTTACCTGGAGCCCTCCAGAAGTAAGCTGGACTCCTGGTATTTCAGGTCCACTGTGCAGGACCAC
>JBOFSK010000304.1:0-18345 GCA_051651505.1 Aeromonas sp. | reverse complement strand
ATCAGTGATAGCGCGTTCAGAGAGCGGCTGCCAGACCACCTTGTCGACGCTGGCAGTGCCCTGCGCGCTAAAGGCGCCGCTCAGCAGCAGGGCACTGCCAATCAGGGCGGCGAGGGCGATCGCCAGGGTGAAGCCACGGATGCCGTAACGCCAGCCGATAGCGAGGATCAGCCCCAGCACCATGGCAACCATCAGCCAGCCGGTGGCATAGCTGCCGAGATGGTTGCCGAGCAGGCTGGTCAGCCAGAGGCTGGAGCCCAGCATCATCAGACTGAGCAGGATGCGCAGATGGTTCATCCAGCGCCCTGGTTTTGGCAACCAGAGGGCGAGCCGTGGCAGGGCCGCCACCAGCAGCCAGGGCAGGCTCATGCCAATTCCGAGGGCGGTGAAGATAAGCCACAGTTGGCCGAGCGGCGCCGCCAGCGCAAAGGCCACCGCAGTGCCGAGGAACGGCGCTGAGCAGGGGGTCGCGAGCAGGGTGGCAAAACTCCCCTGCAGGAAGTGACCGCCGAGGCCATTGCCGCCGCTGGTGGCGAGGCGAGTGCTGAGATTGCTGGGCAGGCGGATCTCGAATAACCCCAGCAGGTTGGCGCAAAACAGCAGGGTGACCAGTACCATAAAGCCGATAAAACCGGCGCTCTGGAACTGGATGCCCCAGCCGACCGCGCCACTCATTCCAAAACTGGGGGCGCGTAGCAAACTGCTCATGGCCGCCAGTACCCAGAAGGAGGCGATGATCCCGGCGCTGGCGGCGAGGAACTGTTTGCGTACCGTTCTCTGTTCACGCTCTTGGTGTTGCAGCACAGATCCCAGCTTGAGCGCCAGCACCGGTAGCACGCAGGGCATCAGGTTGAGGATCAGGCCCCCGAGCAGCGCCGCCCCCAGCAACCAGAGCAGCGAATGACTCTGGCCTGGCAGCACGAGCGGTGCGCCGATCGCCCCCTTGCCTTGCCACGCCCGGGTGCCGCTGGTGAGCAGCAGGCCGAGGGATTGGCCGCGTAGATCCGGCGCATCCCCCTGCCAGCCGTCACTCACCGGCACCCGGGCGATCAGGGTATTGCCCTCGACCTCAAGCGCCGGTTTGCCAAATTCGGCCCCTTCCAGAGCGTCGATAAAGAGCGCCGGTGATTGCCAACCCTCTGCTCGCTCGGCCCGCAGTTGCAGCTGGTTGTGCTGATAACCGAGCTCGACCCGGGTCTCGGCGGGCAGGGGCTGGGGCAGGGTGCTCATCGCCTTCGCCCAGGTAAAATCGAAGTGGGCCGAGGCGGTGCCATCCACCGCCAAGGTGAAGGGATAGTCGGTCAGGATGCAGACATTGCTACAGGTAGAAAGGCGCAAGGTGCCCGTGAGCGCCTTCTCTGCCGGATAGCTGAGGCTGAGGGGAAAGGTCACGTCCCCCTGATAACCCTGGGTGCTGAGCCCGGCCACCTCGAAGTGACGCGGCACCGGCCAGTGCCACTGAAAGTCTCCGACCGGCTCGTCCCACAGGATCTGGGGCGCAATGCCCCCTTCCCCCGGACTGTGCCAGTAGGTCTTCCAGCCCGACGCCAACTCGACGTCGAGCAGGATGCGGGTCTGATCGGCTGTGCTGCGGTCGGCCTGCAGCCGTACTTTGGCGTGATCATTCTGTGGGCGGGTGAGCCAGCCCGTGTCGCTGGCCAATCCCATGGATTGCCACAGCAGGCTGCCCAGTAGCAGGGCAGCCTTGAAGAGATTCGACATCTTTTTGGTCTCGCAAAAATGAGTGATAGCTAACGAATGAACGCAGCCGAACTCATTCCCGCCAGACGCAGAGGATAAGGTGCAGACGCCGTTCGGGCGGCGAGATGACTCTGGGTGAGGGCGGTGGCGGTGTATAGCGCCAAAAGGGGGCCAGCAGGGCGATCAGCATGGCAACGGCAAAGAAGAGTTGT
Source organism: Aeromonas sp. (assembly GCA_051651505.1). Classification (GTDB taxonomy): domain Bacteria; phylum Pseudomonadota; class Gammaproteobacteria; order Enterobacterales; family Aeromonadaceae; genus Aeromonas. Next base: position 16,432 of record JBOFSK010000304.1, on the reverse strand, counting down.
TCGACGCAGAGCAGGGTGGCGGCGCTTAGCCACTTGCCGTTGAGCTGGCAACTGGTGGGCTGCGGGCTGGCCGGTTTGGCATCCTCTTGATCCGTCGCCGAGCTTGGAGCAGACTGCGCCTGACAGCTGAGGGCGTGATCGAGCAGGGCAAGGCGGGCCAGCGGCTGGGCCGCACAATTTAGCACCAGCAGGCAAACCAGCAGCAGGAGATGTTTCGCTACCCGTTGTTGCAACATCATGTTCGCCCCGTCCATCAAGATGGGGCCATCCTAACGACCTATGGCGGGTGGGGCAAGTCGGCGGCGCATGGATGAGCTGCGCAGTGGGTGGCGCGACGGGAGGCTGGTCGGTTCTGTTTGGCGAACGCTTGTTCGCTCAAAGCGGGATCAGTATACTGCGCCGAGTTAAAACTCGAGGTGTTCGATGCTCAAAATTGCCCGTGTGCTGCTGCTTGGTCTGCTGCTCATCTTCTGGTTCCTGTTCGGCCTGTTGCTCTGCTTGGTTCGTCCGCGCCATCCCAATAACGTTTATCTGTTCGCTCGCATGTATCACGCTCTGTGCCCGTTGATTGGGGTACGGATCAAGGTGACGGTGGCCGAGGAAGCTAAATCGGTGGGGCCGGCGGTATACGTGTGCAACCATCAGAGTAATTTCGATATCTTTACTGTGACCGGTGCCGTCATGCCCGGCGTGGTGGCGGTTGGCAAGAAGAGTTTGTTGTGGTTGCCTTTCTTTGGCCTCATCTTCTGGCTCTCCGGCAACGTGCTGATCGACCGATCCAACCGTTCACGGGCCATTGGCACCATAGGTCAGGTAGTGAGCCGTATCAAGGAGCGTGGCACCTCTATCTGGATGTTCCCGGAAGGGACTCGCTCCCAGGGCCGTGGCCTGTTGCCATTCAAGGCGGGGGCCTTCCACACGGCGGTGCAAGCCGAGGTGCCGCTGGTGCCCATCGTTTGCTCCAGTTATTTTGGTCAGATCGACCTTAATCGCTGGGACAATGGTGAGGTGCTAGTGGAGGTGTTACCTCCCCTGTGCAGCAAAGAGCACGGTGCGGCCGGTATTCGGGACCTTTCCGATACCTGTCGGGCCAGAATGGAAGCCAAGCTGAGCGAACTGGATAGCAAGCTGGGTCACAGCCCCGCAGCTTGATGGAGATCACAGCTAAATCGACAAGGGAGCCGAAAGCTCCCTTTTTTGTTGGTGAAAATCACCATGTTATTGGTAATTTTCACCATTTTGCAGGTATGCCATGCCCTCCTTTATTTTTCATCTATCTGTAAAGCAACAATATTTTTTCTTGGCACGGCTCTTGTAATGCAATGGGACGAGATAGTCATCCCAGCAACAAGGAGCCAGACCATGAGCGTATTCAGCCGCCTGACTGACGTGATTAATGCCAACTTGCACAGCCTGCTCGACAAGAGTGAAGAGCCGGAAAAGATGCTGCGCCTGATGATCGAAGAGATGGAACAGGTGCAGGTCGAGATGCGTACCCAGGCCGCCCGGGTGATTGCCGAACAGAAACAGCTGGAGCGTCACCAGCAGGGGTTGCAAGTGCAGATCCTGGAGTGGTCGGCCAAAGCCGAGCTCGCCATCCAGAAAGGGCGTGAGGATCTGGCTCGTGCCGCCCTCACCGAGAAGCTGGCGGAGGTCAAAAAATGTGAACAGCTGGAGCAGGACAAGGCCCGGGTGGCCGAGGTGCTGGCCCAGCTCACCGCCGACAGCGAGCGACTGGCGGCCAAGCTGACCGAAGCCCGCGAGAAGCAGCAACTGCTGACCCTGCGTGAGCAGACCGCCCACAGCCGCATTCGTGCCCGCGCTCAGGTGGACAACCAGCGGATGCATGAGCTGATGGCCCGCTTTGACGGTTTTCAGGGCCGGGTCGATCAGCTGGAAGCCCAGCTGGAGGCGGCCACCCTGGGGCAGAATCCCTCGCTGGAGGCCCAGTTCCGCGAGCTGGAGCTCAATGACGAGATCGAGCGCGAGCTGGCTCGCCTCAAAGGCCAGCAGGCGGGGGTGTAATCATGAGCCCCTGGCCCAAGGATCTGGCGCATCGCAAGCTGACCGGGGTCTGCGCCGGCATTGCCAAGCGGTTGGGGGTCTCCAGAGTCACGGTGCGGGTGGTGGCACTGCTCGCCCTGATCCTGATGCCGCCGCTGGCTCTGGCCGCCTATCTACTGGCGGTGCTGGTGATGCCGCCCCGTTATGAATTGAAGCGCTGGCTGGATTGACCGAAGGGTTGCCCAGCTGGCAGACAAGGTACTGATAAGGAGCAAGATATGCTGGAATTTTTCATATTGCTGGTGGTGCTGCTGGTCATGGCGCTGACCGGCTTTACCCTGGTCGCCATGCTGCTGGTGAGCGGTCTGTTTGTGCTGCTGGGGGCACTGGGCGGCATGCTTGCCCTTATCTTCAAGTTGGCTCCCTGGCTGCTGCTGGTGTTGGTCGTGTGCTGGCTTATCAGCAACCGCAGCAAGCGTTCCAACACCTACCTGTAACCTGCCTGACGTTGTGCAATAAGTTGTGCAATACGTTGTGTGATGCTCCCTGATTTCCCCTTTTCGGCCACTCCTTGAGTGGCCTTTTTTTGCCTGCGACCCTTAAGATCGGGTAGCTGCGGCTAACCACTGTGGGCTCCAGCTCTGCCAGAGCTGCGGGCTGTGGATCAGCTGCTCCTTGAAGGATTTTGGTTGCTGCTTGAGGCGGTATTCGATGCGCAGGGCCGCCCCCTTCTCACCGACTGCCTGCTGCCATTCCAGCGTCAGTGGCCCCTTGCCCCGCAGGGCGCGGGAACCCTTGCCGCTCTGGTGTTGGCGCAGGCGACGGGGTGGGTCTGTGCTGATCCCGGTATAGAGCAGGCCGGTTCCGGTGCGCACCATGTAGACAAACCAGCAAGATGGCTGGCAGATGCTGGCAGGTGCGGACTGGTCAGTGCAGGTGTCGATTGCCATTATTTGCCCAGTTTAATCGTGACTCAATCAGGTGCTTTTTAAGTGGATGGTGGTGGTGACTCACCGGCTCCTTGGTCGCTAGCGGGGGAGTGTGGTATCAGGCCCTGAGCGTCTCATCAAGCGGTGTAATGGCATCAGGCTGACGATCAGGCCGGCCCAGACAAAAGCAAAGCCGACCATCTTGATCGGATCTGGCGCTTCACCAAACCAGTAGATGGCGAGCAGGAAGGCGAGGCTCGGTTCGATATATTGCAGCAACCCCATCGTACTCAGCCGGGTTCTCGCCACCGCGTAGCAGAACAGGCCCACCGGCAGCAGGGTAGCGGGTGCACTGCCCATCAGCAGCAGCTTGTCGACCAGATCGCCGTGCGCGAACGCCCCTTCTCCGTGCCATGCCAGCGAGCTGATGATGATCAGCGCGACAGGGAGTTGCACCATGGCCTCCAGATAGAGACTGGTGCCGGTATCGTAGTGGATCTTCTTCTTGATAAGGCCGTAGCAGGCAAAGTTGGCTCCCATGATAAGGGAGAACCAAGGCAGCTGGCCGTAGCAGAACAGCATGTAGGCGAGCCCCGCCAGCGCCAGGGCGACCGCAAGGTGCTTTTGCGGGGTGAGCCGCTCTTTGAGAAATAGCACGGCGAAGACGATATTGAACAGCGGGGTCATAAAGAAGGCGAGGCTGGTAGCCAGCACCTGGCCTGTGGTGAGGCACCAGGTGAACATGCACCAGCTGATGGACATAACCGGACCCGCCAGCAGGATCAGGCCGAGCTGGCGCGGCTCACTGCGCAGCCGTGCCCACGGCACCTTGTGACCAAGTAGCAGAAACAGGGCACCCAGTAGTAGCACAGACCAGAGCACCCGGTGGGAGAGCAACTCCCACATGTTGACCTCGGGCATGAATTGATAATAGAGCGGCAACAGGCCCCAAAGGATGAACGAAAGGATTGCGGTGCCGGTACCTAGCCAGTTTTTCATCATGTCCCGTTTATTAAATTAAACAACCATGGCAATGGTAGGGGGAACCACTTTGTTCTACAAGAGAGAAAACGCATCGCCAGCAGGAGGGATTACCCTTGCTGGCGCAACCTGTTACCGTTCAATCGCCGGTTCTGCCAGCGGTTTGGGGGTACTGCGTGCCATGGCGATGAGTGGCAGTATGATACACAGGCATCCGAATAACAGCGGCAGACCGGGTTGTTCGTCAAACAGCCAGACCCCGACCGCCACCGCCATCAGCAGGCCGGTATATTCTGCCGAGGCTATCTTGCTCGCCTCTGTCTTGCGATAGGCCACCACGCACAATCCCGCATAGACCATGATCAGTGCCGAGGAGCCGAAAGCGGGCCACCACATTTGCCACTGCCAGTCGCCCCCTTGCCATAGCGCCAGCGCCAGAATAAAGGGCATGCTCAGCACGTTGGTGAAAAACAGGGTTTGGGCGATGGGCTGCTTGAGCGGGATCCGCTTGATCAGCAGGTTGTTGAGCGCCATCGACAGCGCCACCCCGAGCGCTGCCAGTGCGGCCCAGTTCACCTCGGTCGGGCGCAGCACGATCAGCACCCCGATAAAGCCAAGTAGTGCGGTTAGCACTTTCTGGCGCGAGATAGCTTCCCCTGCCATCCATACCGCTAGCGGCACCATCATCAGCGGCGCTGCATAGAAGAGAGCGTTGGCGGTAGCCAGCGGTAGTCGCGTGAGGGCGACCACCATCAGGCAGACGCCGACTGCCCAAATATGGGCCCGCAGCAGGTGCCACTTGATGGCCACCGGCGGGTTGTGGCGCCATGACCAGAGTAGCCAAGGCAGCAGCAGTAGGGCGGCCGAGAGCTGGCGAAAAAAGACAAACTGAAAAATAGGTTGTTCCGGTTCCAGTAGTTTGACCAGCACATCGGAAAAGACCGCCACCATATTGCCAAACACCAGATAAAGGATGCCGATCCCTACTGCATTCATACCACCTCCCGCGTCAGATCAGGGGAGGGTAGCGCAGCGGCCGTTATCGAGTAAAGGTATTAGGCCCTCTTGGGAGGGGCCTGATAGCGTTGGATAACCCTTCGCTATCAGGGTGAGTGGCTAAGCGCGTTTGAACTGGCTCAATACAAACAGACTGGTGGCGCAGACTACGACCGAGGGGCCGGCCGGGGTGTCCTGATACCAAGAGAGGGTCAGCCCGCCGAGTACGGCGAGACAGCCGATCAGCGCGGCAAACCCCGCCATTTGCTCCGGCGTCTGGCTGAAGCGGCGGGCGGTGGCGGCGGGGATGATCAGCAGGGAAGTGATGATCAGCGCCCCGACAAACTTCATCGCCACGGCGATCACCAGCCCGATCAGCAGCATCAGCACGCAGCGCAGCACATCGACCCGGATCCCTTCTACCCGCGCCAACTCTTCCGAGATGGTCATGGAGAGCAGGGGATCCCACAGCCGCCACAGGGTCAGCAGCACTAGCGCGCCGCCACCGTAGATCCAGAGCAGATCCATGGGTTGTACCGAGAGCAGGTCACCAAACAGGTAGGCCATCAGATCCACCCGCACGTTATCCATAAAACTCAAGGTAACCAGACCGAGGGACAGGGCGCTGTGGGCCAGAATGCCGAGCAGGGTATCGGTGGCCACCTGCTGGTTGCGGCTCATGATCACCAGCAGCATGGCCATGGCGAGGCAGCAGACCACTACCGCCAGGGTGAGGTCGACTTGCAGCAAGATGCCCAGCGCAATGCCAAACAGACAGGCGTGGGAGAGGGTGTCGCCAAAATAGGCCATCTTGCGCCAGACCACGAAGCTGCCGAGGGGGCCGGCCAGCAGGGCGATGCCGAAACCGGCCGCGAGGGCGTATAACAGAAAGCTGTCCACTTGAATGTCCTGTTGTGTGCGCTATTTGCGCTGAGCGTTGTTGCGAGAGGGCAGGCGGATGACGGGGGCCTGCGGTTCATGATGATGGTGTTCGCCATCGCAGTGGTGATGGTGGGTATAGACCGCCAGCACCTCCTGCTCCGGTCGCCCGAACAGGCGGGCAAATTCGGGATGGCGGGCCACGCTTTGTGGCTCGCCATGACAGCAGACATGGCGATTGAGGCAGATCACCTCGTGGGTGCTGGCCATCACCAGATGCAGGTCGTGGGAGACCATCAGCACGGCGCAATTGAATTCGGCGGCGAGCTGGCCGATCAGGGCGTAAAGCTCGATCTGGCCGCTGATATCGACCCCTTGCACCGGCTCGTCCAGCACCAGCAGTTCGGGCTTGACCAGCAGGGCGCGGGCCAGCAGCACGCGCTGCATCTCACCGCCGGAGAGTTTTTGCATCCGGTTCTCCAGCAAGCCCTCTGCCCCCACCCGAGCCAGTGCTTCATCGATGGAGAGGCGGCTGTTTTTACCCAGTTGCAAGAAGCGGCGTACCGTTAGCGGCAGGGTGGGATCCAGATAGAGGCGTTGGGGCACATAGCCAACCCGCAGGTCACGGTTGCGGATAATGGTGCCAGCATCCGGTGTGAGCAAGCCCAGTACCAGCTTGCTCAGGGTACTCTTGCCCGCCCCGTTAGGGCCGACTAGCGTGGTAATTTTGCCTTTACTGAGGGTAAAGGAGACCTTGTCGAGCACAGAGCGTCCATCAAACGAGAGAGAGACCTCTTTCAGCTCCACCAATTGGCTCATGACAACTCCGGGGGTTTACAGCCAGTGAGAGTTATAATATAACAAAAATAGTATGTTATATTATCACACCCTCACCCCCTGACGAGATTGATCAATGAGAATTATTGCGCTTTTCGCTGCCTTGCTGGCGGTGAGTTTGCCTGTCCGTGCCCTTGAGGTGCTGACCACCATCAAGCCCCTTGGCTTCATCGCAGCGGCGATCACCGACGGGGTGAGCGAGCCCAAGGTATTGCTGCCGACCGGTGCCTCTCCCCATGATTTTTCCCTGCGTCCCTCCGATATTCGCAGCATTAATAGCGCTGATCTGGTGGTGTGGGTCGGCCCCGAGCTGGAAGGCTTCATGGCCAAGCCGCTGGCCCACCATCCCCATGCATTGACCCTGACTCAGGTGGAGGGGATGGCGCTGTTCAACTACGGGACGCAGGATAGCCATGATTCCCATGATCATGATGAAGGACATGAAGGACATGAAGGACATGAAGGGCATGAAGGACATCATCACGAAGGGATCGATCCCCACATCTGGCTGGGTCCAACGCACGCCAAGGTGATTGCCAGGGCGATTGCGACCGAGCTGGGTAAGCAGGACCCGGCCAACAAGGCTCGCTATGAGGCCAACCTTGCAGCATTTGATGCCAAGGTGGATGCCAAGGACAAAGTGATTGCCGGCCAGATGAAGGCGGTGAATGAGAAGGGGTACTTTGTATTCCACGAGGCGTATGGCTACTGGGAACGCCACTACGGCATGAGTTCAAAAGGTCACTTCACCGTGAGCCCGGAGCGTCGCCCCGGTGCCAAGACCCTGGTGGATATCCGCAAAGCACTGGAACAGAAGCAGGCGAGCTGTATTTATGCCGAGCCGCAATTCTCACCGGCAGTGATCGAATCAGTGGCGCGCAATACCGGTGCCAAGGTGTTGCTACTGGATGAGGTGGGTGAACAGGTGCCGCTCGGCCCGGATGGTTATCCCCAGTTCATGCAGCAACTGGCTGACGCATTTTCCCAGTGCCGCTGATCGGCGGCGGGCATTTTATCAAGACCGCCTATACTGACTGCCAGCACCTAGCATGGAGTGTTCGGTATGAAATGGTTAATGATGTCTACCAGTGCCTTGATGCTTTATTCTGCAAGTGTCCAGGCATCACGGCTGTCTGAATATATTGCGAGCCCAGCTGTGCGCACCAAGTTGCAGGAAGTGTATGGTGGTAGCGTCATTCAGCGGGCCGATGCATTCGCGCGCTTGCTAAGTCCTCGGGCGGGCACCTCGGATCAACAGAAGATTACCTTGGTGAATAACTTCTTCAATAATCTGACCTACAGCGAAGATCCCAAGCTGTGGGGAAATGAAGATTACTGGGCCAATCCGCTGGAGTTTATCGGGGCGCGAGGGGGGGATTGCGAGGATTACAGCATCGCCAAGTATTACACCCTGCTGGAGCTGGGGGTGGATGAGAAAAAGCTGAGGCTGGCTTATGTCAAGGCAGTAAAATATAACCAATTTCATATGGTTACGCTTTATTTTCCGACGCCAAAGTCAGATCCACAGGTGCTCGATAATATCAACAGTCGGATCCTGCCCGGGAGTCAGAGAACTGATCTCATTCCTGTTTATAGCTTTGATGCTAAAAGTATCTGGGTGATGAAGTCACGAAGAGAGGGGACGCTGGCTGGCAGTGCCGACCGATTGGCGCAGTGGACATCGATGAAGACCCGTTTCTCCAGCGAACAACTGCGCCCCCCTCGTCGTCAGCTATAGTTTGCCCTGCATTTTTAATTCCTCGAAATATTTGGCCGCGCCCGGATGCTGCTCAACGCTCAGCACCGGGCCGATTTTATTGCGCGCCCGGTGAAACATATTGGCGTAACCGTAAGTTTGTTCATTGAATTTTATCTGCTGGGTCAGCATCGCTTTGGTCAGGCGATAGACAGACTCTTCCGGCATAGTGGCATTGGTCACTAGTGTCGCAGCGATAGCAAAGGTCGGGGTGGCTTTAAGATTGCCGGGATAAATACGGGCAGGGATTTGGCTGCGTTGGTAGTACGTTACCCCTTTGAGCAATTGGTCTCTGCTGGTGCCTGCAATGGGCAGGAATCTGATGGCACAGCGTTTGGTGGCATCGAGCACGATCCGGTTCGGGTGCCCCATTACCAATGCGAAAGCCTCGATCTGTTTGTTACACAATGCGTTGGCCAGGTTGTTGACGCTCTTCAAATTAAGATCCTGTTCTTTGATCCCTTGGGCGGTGAAGAGGGCTAATGCTGTCTGGCGGGTGCCTGAGCCTGGCAATCCCATATCAATAGGGGCGTTGGTAAGTTGTTGCAAGGAATCAATGTGACTGTCAGCGCGCAGCACTATGGTGAAGGGTTCGGCGTGGGTGGCGAATAGCGATCGTAATTGCGGTTGTGGTTTGCCAACAAAAGAACCACTGCCCTGATAGGCCTGATATAACCAGTCTGACTGCACCATAGCGTACTTGAGTTCGCCATTTTGTAGCTTTTCAAGGTTCTCTATCGAGCCTGCAGTGGGTTGCGTATTGCAGCTTAATTGCGGGTCTGTCTCTTGGGCCAGGCGGCAGAACTCGCTGGTAATTTGCTGATAAATGCCTTGTTCACCTCCTGTGCCAATGGTGACAGATTCCGCCATCAAAGCGGGCTGCCAAAACAGGGCGAAAAGCGTTGCGATTTTTTTCATGATTGAGCCTCTTTGGCATACCCATCGATACCCCAGGTTCGTGCCTGATCTATGTCACCCGTGACACCTGCTTCAGCCAGTACGGTATAACCGGCGGCATGCATGGACTGGGAGAGCAGATTCCAGAACAGTGGCGCATCACTCAATTGACAGCTGATAAAGACCGGGTTGAGCGGATCAAGCTGATTGAACGTGTCGGTATTGAATGGAATGGCACTAAACGCGAGTTCCATGCCCTGTTCTTGCAGCCACTGCAAGTGGGTCTGAGCGTGCGCCGGTAAGGTGGCCAAGTCCCACCGCCAATCCAGCGTTTTGTTAGGGCTGGTACTCAATAAGGGCGCAAATTCTGACCATTGTGGGTGATTTAGCAGTGAAAGTGGCAATACGATCCCTTCGACGTGGTGCTGCTGCCACAGATCTAACATCCCCTTTAGGGTGGTGAGATCAGAATCGGCAGTAGGTGGAGGATTGGGTAAAAAGCGTTGATAAAGCGTGATATCCCCCTGCGTTGAGACGAAGGTTTGCAGGTTCCCGCCCTGGCTCGGCCGCAATCCCTGTAAGGGTTGAGGTGGCACGGGCGCAAGCTGTTTGTTCATTTGATTGATCTTGAGCCGCTGTTGTAACAAGTCGCGTTTGCGCTCAGATATCAATTGGTTAATGGAGATAGCTACGTCTTTGAGGTCATGTAACCATGGTATGGGCAAGCTGCTGGTGTAGTGGTGTTTGCGTACCTGGATCAGTTGTTTGTTGATCTGTTCCAATGGTTTTAATAGACGTTGGCAAACCCAGAAAATAGCAATGGTGAAGACGACAAGCCCTGCCAACAATGCAAGACCGGTACGGCTAATGGCATTCCACAGATGTTGATAGGCATAACCACTATGGCCTTCCAGGGTTAGAGTGCCCAGCATCCGCCAACCATCGGTCAACTCTTGCTCGATGCTGACCGCTGGCATGTTCACCATCATGGGTAACCAGCTGGGTATATTTTGTTGGGTTGCAGCAAAGGCTTTTTGAAAAAGGGGTTGCCCATCGGGATCAAGCAGTACTACCGAGCTGACAAAACCGCCATCAAACATCGCATTGACGATGGTCTCTGCCAGTACCTGATCATCGTTGAGCAGAGTGCCTTGCAACACGAGACCAAGGGCCGTAATGGCGGTTTCCAGATTGGCGGACATCTGGTCCAGGATCGATTGGCGCACCGTGGTGACTTCAATCATGAACAATAAGCCAGCCCCAATGACGTACAAAATCAGGATGATAATGCTTAACAGTTTCGCTAACGACATATCCACTCCATGGCTAAGTAGTTGCAACATTTCACGAGGTTAATCCTAGATCATTGGACGTAATTGGGGCCTTGCTTTTACAAATAGGAGAAAATGGTTAAAAAAAACGAACATTTCTGCCTATCCGGCCAAGTTATGCATAAAATGTGACGCTCATGCAGATTGCGATGAACTATTTGTATCTCTTTTTGTCTAAAAAAATGCTTTATACAGTTTTGTAACAACTGGCATCGCAACCCACACATTTTTGAATTAAAAACAGGATAGCGGATGAAACGTCTCCGTCCCCTGGTAGTACAGGCTGCCAATTGGGAACCCCCGGTTCCTCGTAAACATTTTTACGCCATGTTAATGCTGACGGCTATGACGTTGTCGGCTGTGGTCTTGTTGCCGGCGCCCGGCGATATTCTGGATCGTCCGTTGCGCCTTGAGTTGCCAATCGATACCTTGGGTACCGCGACCAACGAAAATAACACCGACTTTAACGAGATCCCTGACCACGAGCTGGTCGACAAGAGCGTGCCGGAGGATGATATCCCGGTCGACACCACTCCTCAGTGGCAGGATTATCGGGTTCGCAAAGGTGAAAACCTGACCGCTATCTTTAACAACTTGGGGCTCTCCACCACCACCCTTTATAAGGTATTGGATGCGGACAACAAGAAGTATCTGGCGAAGCTAAAGCCGGGGCAGAACATTGAGGTGCTCATCGATCAGGATAATCTCCTGCAGCAACTCAAGATCCGCCTGAACATCAAGCAGACCCTGGTGATGGCTCGTAGCGGTGATGTTTACACCGCGTCCATGATCAATGAGAAGGTGGTGTGGCAGCCCCAGCGTTATAACGGTGTGATTAACGGCAGTTTTGCCTCCAGCGCACGCAATGCCGGCATTTCGGCCAACCATATTCAGAGGATTGCCAACCTGTTCCAGTGGCGGATGAATTTTGCCAAGGATTTGCAGAAGGGCGACCAGTTCAAGGTGTTGGTGCGTCAAGAGACAGTAGAGGGTAAGAGCACGGGTAATAGTCAGCTGCTCGGGGTTGAATTTATCAACAAGGGCAAGAGCGTGTCTGCCTGGCTCTCTGAGGATGGTAACTATTACGATGCTAATGGCAACAGTTTGGAGCGCGGCTTCCGTCGTTATCCGACCCATAGTCGTTACCGGATCAGTTCTAACTTCAACCCGGCGCGCAAGCACCCGGTGACAGGGCGTGTGCGGCCCCATGAAGGAACCGACTTTGCGTTACCGGTAGGCACCCCGGTATTGGCAACGGGTGATGGCATTGTGCAGAAGGCGACTCACCATCCGTTGGCTGGCACCTATATTGTCATCAAGCATGGTCGCACTCTGGAGACGCGCTATTTGCACCTGAGCAAGCTGCTGGTCAAGCAGGGCCAGCGGATTAAAATGGGCGATAAAATTGGCCTCTCTGGTAATACCGGCCGCTCTACCGGTGCGCATTTGCACTATGAGCTGCGGGTGAATAATCGACCGGTCAATGCTATGAACGCCAAACTACCGATGGCCGAACCGCTCAGTGGTAAGGAGCGTCGTCAATTCCTGGCTGAGATGAATCGCTACCGCAAGGATCTGAACGCGAGCTAGCCAAGGCTTGCAGGCTTGAAATAGCAAGGCCCCGCTAATATAGCGGGGCCTTTTTGTTGTTCATGACAGAAAGGGTCAGTAGCCTTTGTCGAAGTCGATTTTGCCATCGAGCGGCTGGCCATCGATAAAGCGGATGTAATTGCGCACAAAGATTTGGGCCACATCATCAGGAAAGCTGTAAGCACTGTTGTGGGGGGTGACGATAAGGTTGGGTTGTCGCCACAATGGGCTGTCGGCGGGCAGGGGCTCTTGCTCGAATACATCCAGCACCGCCATTGCCAGCTTGCCGGTGCGCAGCGCCGTCAGCAGATCCCCTGAGTGGACAGCACTGCCACGGCCTACGTTAAACAGGATGGCACTCGGTTTGCAGTGTTCGAAGCTGGCAGCATTGAACAGATGACGGGTATCGCGAGTGGCAGGCAGCACGCTGACGATGACATCGGCTTGTGCGAGCATCTTGTTGAGTGCTGGCAGCTGATAAACCTGATCAAATCCGGCTCTTTCCCGGCCGCTGCGGCTGATGCCAAGTACCTGCATGCCAAAGTGTTTACCGGTGTGGGCAATATGCTGACCAATGCTGCCAGTACCCAAGATCAGCAGAGTGCGCCCCTTGAGGCCGTGATAGGGGTGGCTTTGCCAGAGTCGTTGTTTTTGCTGCTCCCGATAAAGCGGGAGCTGGCGCATCAGGCTTAGCAGATGACCAAAGACATACTCGCTCATCAGGGGGCCGAAGATACCGCGCACATTGGTCAGCTGATAGTCGCGACGGCTGTCAGGATCGAGCAGCACATCAACCCCCGCATAGGTGGACTGGAACCAGCTCAGCTTGTTGGCTTTGGGCAGCAGCGGTTTGGCGCGAGCCGGTTCGGCCATCAGAATATGGGCTTCACCGATCAGCTTCTCGGCATCGCCCGGATTATCGGCCCGCAAAATGCGCAGGTGAGGGAGCTTGGCTGCACTGAGTAATCGTTCGTAATGCGCATTATCCTGGCTGAGCAAAAGAAGGGTACGTTGGCTCATACTCTTGTTCCTTATCAGAATTTGCAGCGCGACAAGATGCCGCTCTCACCCTATCTTACGCGACTCGCGGTCGGAACATAGTCGACCAAGGCGCTTTTTCGTTTTCGCAGCGCCCCTGGTGGGCTACAATCTGCACCACATTTTGCAAAGGATCCGACTCCAGTGTTTGGTGACAAGTTTTATAAGCGACTGGCCGAGCTACAGCCTTGGCAACAGACCGTCTACACCCTAGCGCTGGCAGAGCGCATGTATCCCAACTACGCGCTGTTCAGCCAGGCCTCTGGCTTTGGTAATGCAGCCGCTTTCCGGCAGGCGCTGGATCAGTTATGGGTCTACCTCACCGTCAAGGGTTCCCGGGTCAATCTGGGGGCTATTCTGGAGGATTTTGAATCCTATATTCCGGATCCTCGCAAGTTTGAATCCTACGGTGCGTATCCCGCGCTGGATGCCTGCGTGGCGTTGGGCTGTGCCTATAACTCGGTGATTTGCCGCGTGGGTGAAGAGGCCAATGATGCCAGTCACGCATCGGTAGGGACAGTTGCCGGCTTTATTGAGCTAATGGAAGAGCGGGATCTGACTGACGAGGAGCTCTACGAGCACGAGTACATGGAAGCCGAGCTGGAATTCCAGGTCGAACTGCTCAAGCGAGTGGCCCATGAACGCGATAGCGATCGCATCTTGGCTATTCGCGCTTTCGCCTGCCAGGATGGGGTATCCAATATTGGTATAAGTCTGGAAGAGTGATGTTCAGCGCTAGCTAATGGATAGCAAAAGCTCCCGAATGGGAGCTTTTTTATATCAGCACTAGGGTGACGACAAGGTCAGCCATCGATAAAGGTCCACTCATCCTTGATCCGGCTGATGGCATCAGTCCGTTTCTTGGCCAGCTGCGCCTTTATCTCTTCTCCTTTAAAGCCTGCCGCCACTATCTCTCTGACTGGCACCGCCTGAGCGGCGGCCAGCGCCTCGGCCACATAGTCCGGTTCGGCGTAGACTCGCTCCTCAAAACCGGTACGACCATGAAAATCAGCGCGGCAGGTATCAAGTAACTGGGCAAAACGCTCGGGCCGGCGCCAGGCGTCGGCTTTGTCGAACACCTTGAGTAGGGTGGCCGGCTTGAGCTCGAACGCGATATGGAGTTGGGTGTGCAGATCGCTAACCAGTAGCGCCAGATCTCGGCATTCGTTGGGTACCCGGAACCGCTCGCACAGGGCGCGGATCAGCGGCAGCCCCTTCTGGCCATGACCGTGATGGCTTGGCCAGAACTCTTTGGGGGTGACCCCTTTGCCAAGGTCGTGGCAGAGGGCGGCAAAGCGCACCGTCAGCTCGGGGGAGCGGTGGCAGGCCTGCTCCAGTACCATTAGGGTATGGATGCCGGTATCAATCTCCGGGTGCCACTTGGCGGGGGCGGGGACGCCAAACAGGGCATCGATCTCGGGGAACAGCGCCTTGAGGGCGCCGCATTGGCGCAGCACTTCAAAGAAGATCTGCGGGGTGGGCCCCAGCAGCACTTTTTCCAGCTCCTTCCAGACCCGCTCCGGGGTGAGGTGGGCCAGCTCGCCAGCGGCCGTCATCTCGCTCATCAGGGTGAGGGTTTGCGGCGCGATGGCAAAGCCCTGAGCGTGAAAGCGGGCGGCAAAGCGCGCGACCCGCAGGATGCGCAACGGATCTTCGGCAAAAGCGGGGGAGACGTGGCGCAGCAGCCGTTTTGCCAAATCGTCAAGGCCACCGTAGGGGTCGTGGAGCTGGCCCTGATCATCCTCGGCGATGGCGTTGATAGTGAGATCCCGGCGCAGTAGGTCCTGCTCCAGGGTCACATCGGGGGCGGCGTGGCAGACAAAGCCGGTGTAGCCCTGACCCTGTTTGCGTTCGGTACGGGCGAGGGCATACTCCTGCTGGGTGTTGGGGTGGAGAAACACCGGGAAGTCGCGACCGACCTGGGTAAACCCCAGCGCCAACATCTGTTC
Organism: Aeromonas sp.; assembly: GCA_051651505.1. Taxonomy (GTDB): domain Bacteria; phylum Pseudomonadota; class Gammaproteobacteria; order Enterobacterales; family Aeromonadaceae; genus Aeromonas. Next base: position 1,245 of record JBOFSK010000304.1, on the reverse strand, counting down.
CACGGTGGCGCCGACCACCAGATGATCCCTGTCGCCCTGTGGCAATCCCAGCAGGCGATCCCGCACTGCGCCCCCAACCAGATAAGTCTGCAAACTGTCTCTCCCGTCATCCATCATGGGGCCGAGTATATCGTCTTTAGCACGGTTTTGCTGCCTGACTGCGATAGGGGTACGGTCAGCCCTGCACCGCTTTGACTTCCCTTTGGCAAGGCCTTACCCTGCCGCATTCATAATGCTTGTCCCTGGGTTTTGCCTGATGCGTTTACGTGCGCGGGGCAGGGTGGCCATTAAGAGGGCGCCGCAGAGTTCCCTTTTATATCAACGACATGAGAACAACGTGAATCAATCAACCTTCGCTAGCCGGGTGCAGGAGTGGTACCAGCTCCATGGTCGTAAGAGTTTCCCCTGGCAGCAGGAGAAGACCCCTTACCGAGTCTGGGTGTCAGAGATCATGCTGCAGCAGACTCAGGTCGCCACCGTAATCCCCTATTATCAGCGTTTTATGGCGCGCTTCCCCGATGTGGTGGCGCTGGCCGATGCCCCCATCGATGAGGTGTTGCACCACTGGACCGGCCTTGGTTACTACGCCCGCGCTCGCAACCTGCACAAGGCGGCCCAGCAGATCCGCGATCACCACCATGGCCTCTTCCCCGAGCGCTTTGACGAGGTGATGGCGTTGCCGGGCATTGGCCGCTCCACCGCGGGTGCCGTGCTGTCGCTCTCCCTCGGTCAGCCCCACGCCATTCTCGATGGTAACGTGAAGCGGGTGCTTACCCGTTGGTTGGCGCTGCCGGGCTGGCCCGGTCAGAAACAGGTAGAAAACGAGCTGTGGGAGATCGCCATCCGGCTGACCCCCAAGCTGGGTGTGGCGCAATACAATCAGGCGATGATGGATATCGGGGCGACAATCTGCACCCGCAGCAAGCCTGCCTGTGATCGCTGTCCGGTGCGGGCCGATTGCCAGGGGCTGTCGCAAGGAAAGCCTACCGCTTATCCCAACAGCAAGCCCAAGAAGAGCATTCCGGCTCGCGATGGCATCATGCTGCTGATCCGCCATGGAGATGAGTTGCTGCTGGAGAAGCGGCCGCCGCAGGGGATCTGGGGTGGGCTCTACTGCTTCCCGCAGGTGCCCTCGCTAGCCGAGGTGGATGGTCTGTTGGCAAATCTCGGGCTGGCGCACCACGGTTATCGGGAACTGGCCGGTTTTCGCCACACGTTCAGCCATTTCCACCTCGATATTCAGCC
>JBOFSK010000303.1:0-9062 GCA_051651505.1 Aeromonas sp. | reverse complement strand
GTTCTGCGACAGCCTGCTGGACGATGCCGACTGGCTCAAACGTTACGCCAGAAACGCGGCGGGAGAGTCCATCCCCGATGAGTTAATCAAGGAGATGATCGCCGCGCGCCAGCCATTTCGTGCCTTCAACGAGCGCCAGATTGCGCTGGTGGCCTACTTCGAGCGGGATCTTTACGCCATGGATGAGGCCGAGCGCACCCCAGAGGCGGTGCTGGCGCTGGCCCGCCAGTGGGAGCGCCAGATCGTCGGAGTGGAGAGCCCGCGCCCGTTGCTGGCCATTCCGCACCTGCTTAATCAGGAGTCGGCCTGCGCCTATCACGGCTACCTGCTGGCGCTGATGGCGGTGGAGCAGACTCGCGCATTTTTCCTGGGGCGTGATGGCTACCTCACCGACAACCCGCGCATCGGGCCGGATCTGGCTGCCCACTACTGGGGGCCGGGCAATGGCATGAGCCACGATGCGACCCTACGCAGCCTGACCGGCGAGGGATTTAGCGCGGTGCCGCTGGCCGAGGTGTGCAACTTGAGTGCCGCTGATGCATGGCAGCTGGCACAAGCCTGCATGGCTGCTGCGCAGCAGCGCCCTGCAGCAGGTGAGGGCTTGCCCCTTGATGCCCATATTCGGGTGGTACATGGGGCAGAGCTTATTGCCGACAACCGTGAGTCGGAAGCCCGTATGCTGGCCGATTTCGAGGCCTGGATCCGGCGATATGCGGCCATGAGCTTGGCAGCGGGTGGTGCCTCTTTGGCTTGATTTAATGGTAGTCACTTAGCCCTGCAGCTTATGCGGGGCTATTTCGGCTCAGAGTTTTTTATAATTAAATCATTGCGTTGTGCGATTCTTAATGGATTCGGTTGGTAAATGAATTTTGGTGTAAATGGTGATAGGCCGTTAAATTTGAGTCTTGACTCAATTTTATCCTTGAGTGATGATTGAGACCTATGCCACCCCCGATGCAAGTCGGGTTCGGAAAGCCTCAGATCTCCGCCCGGAGATGGCTGGGCTGCACTCTGGAAAGGTGTCGGCTCATCGCCCGCCTTTTGTTCTCGACGCCAGCACACCCCTCAGAAAACCCCTCTGGCTCATCAGGCAGGAGCGAGGAGCTGTGCGCATCTGTGTTACGGTGCACCGATGAGGCGATCCGCGTTGGCTATGGATGACATGTTGCGAATGAATCGTCTCTTTTTGATATGGGCACTGTTGCCTTTGCTGGCATCAGCCAGTGATGTGGACAACGTGCGCGAAGCTTGGGTGCTCAAGGCCCGCGCGGGTGAGCTTGATGCGGCAGCACAGGGGCTTGATGCTCTTTTTAAACAGACTGCGGATAGCAAGGTGCTCGATGACCTGATTGCCGTGCAGCTGTGGCGGGGTGATCGCAAAGGGGCGCTCGCCGCCTGTGAGCCGTGCGAGCTGCGCCCCATCAGCAACAGCACGCTGGAAGGGGTAGCCCGCGCCGCCCGTGATGAAAAGCGTTACGCCGAGGCGATCAGCTATTACCGCATCCTGCAGGGGCGCGATCCCGCCAACCCCAATGGTTGGCTCGGGCTGTTTCTCACCGCCAGCGATCAGGGTAACCTTGATCTTGCCCGTCGCGCAGCCGGTGAATATGAAGCCCGTTTCGGCCGCGACCCGGCAATCCTCGATGCCCGTATCTATGCTGCTCGCCAGGGTAAGAACCCCATGGAAGAGCTGCTGGCTCGCCAGCAGTGGCTCGAGCTTGAGCCAGATAACCATGAGCAGGTGCTGGCGCTTTATCGGGTGGCGGTGAGCCTGGGGGCAGGCCCGGCGGCGGGGGATCTGATGAGCCGTTACCCGGATCTGTTCAAGCCGGTCGACCGGCTCTGGCTCGACTACTACCAGGCGGTCAACTTGCTGCGGATCTCGGCCCATACCGAGGATCCGGTGCTGGCCCGCAGCTCCCTTGCTCGCACCTTGGCGCTGCAAGAGGGGATCCTGGCCCGCGCGCCTCATGATCATGTGCTCTATCTCAGCGCCCGCCGCGATAGGGTGGTGGCGCTGGCGGCCCTTGGTGAGTTTGCCCGGGCCGAACAGGAGTCGGCCGCCCTGCAGGCCGAGGGGCCATTGCCTGACTATGTACTTGAGGCCCGTGCCGATGCGCTGGCTGGTCTGGGTCGGGTGGATGAGGCCGCCCTGATTTACCGACAATTGGCGACCCCGGCACGGGTCAAAGACAAACGATTGCTGGAGAAACGCTTCTACGCCTATGCAGATGGCGAGCATTATGGTGCGGCGCAGGGGTTGTTGGTTGGCTGGCAGGAGCCGCCGACCCGCTGGGATTTCACCGGCAACATACGGATGATCAACGATGGCTATGAGCAGGTGTTGCAGTTGAAAACCCTGCTCCAGGCCTGGCGTGGTCAGGCGGGGGCCGCCGAGCAGCAGCTGGAAGGCTGGCTGCAAACTGCGCCAGCCAACCCTTGGCTCTGGCTACAACTGGGGGATATCCGCCGTTGGCGTGGTCATCCTGATGAAGCCGAGCTGGCCTATCAGCAGGCAGTACGCTGGTTGCCCGCGGGTCGTACTGTGTTAGCCGAGCCTGGTCGCCTCAACGCCCGGTTCGACAAGGGCGAATGGCGGGGCACACCGCAGGCCGTGCGCGCCCTTGGCAAGCTGACCCGGGATCGTCAGGAGTTGCAGCGGCGGCTGACCTTGGAGCAGGCGCCCCGGTTGGTCACCGAGTTGACCCATGGTCGCAATGAAGGGGGCTCGGTGCAGGCCAGTCGTGACTGGCGCTACGACAGTCGCCTTTACAGCGCGCGCAGTGACGGTGGCGATCGGCTGTTTGTCCGTCGTCAGGGCAGCTTTGGCGAGTTCGATCAGCAGCCGGAGCGCGCTGCCTATACCGGGCTGGGAGCCGAGCTCTCTTTCTACCCACTGCAACTGACCCTAGAGGGCGGCGCGGGCAGCGAGCTCAACCACAGAGGCTATCTGTGGAGTCGCCTCGACTGGCGGCTGGGCGATCGCTGGATGCTGGGCGGCGCTATCAACCTCAACAGTGCCGACACCCCACTACGGGCATTGGCGCGCGGCAATTACGCCGATCAATACCAGCTCGATCTGGGCTGGCGGCAGGATGAGACCCGCGAAGGGGCCGTGCGGCTGGAGCGGATGGATATCAGCGATAGCAACCAGCGGCTGACGGCCTCCGGCTGGCTGCGTCAGGATCTCTGGCGCCGGGATCGCTGGTGGTTTGATACCACTCTGCGCGGTGCCACCTCGCGCAACGAGGCGGTGAACGTCGACTACTTCAACCCTTTGCAAGATCGCAATCTGGAGCTGGAGCTGGCGGGGCGCTACCGGCTGCCACTGGACGGGCGTCGCGCCCTGCTGCAGAGCCTTACCATGAGTGGCAACCACTACTGGCAGCAGGGCTATGGCAGCGATCAGGGCTGGCAGCTTAGCTATCGCCACGACTGGATCCTCTCTCCCGCCCTCAGCCTGGGCTATGGCCTGGGCCGCCGTCAGGCCATCTATGACGGCAACCCCGAGTTCGGAAATTTCATCTTCGCCAATTTGCAATGGAGTTTCATGTGATGAGACGCTGGCTTGCTTCTTTTGTTTTGTTGCTTGCACTGTTGCCTTCGCTGACGCAGGCGGCCCGGCAACCTGATGACTATGTGGTGCTCTCTTATCACGACATCGTCGATCTGCAATTGACCCCCCATCTCAAGCTCTATCCTCAGACTATCCAGCGCGACACCCTGATCCGTCATTTCAACTGGATCAAGCAGCAGGGCTATCACCCGGTCAGCTTCCAGCAGGTGCTCGATGCCAAGGCGGGCAAGGCAACCCTGCCACCGAAGGCGATCCTGCTCAGCTTCGATGATGGGTACGCGAGCTTCTATCATTTGGTCTATCCGTTGCTCAAGCTCTACAACTACCCGGCGGTCTTTGCTCTAGTGGGCAGCTGGCTGGATGTGGCGGATGACAAGATGGTCCCTTACGGCAATGACAAGCTGCCGCGCAAACACTTCGTGAGCTGGCCACAGTTGCGCGAGATGCAGGCGTCCGGGCTGGTGGAGCTGGCTTCCCATACTTTTACCTCCCACTACGGGCTGCTCGCTAATCCACAGGGCAACGTGCAACCGGCGGTGACCACTGCTGGCTGGAGTCAGAATGGCTACGAGAGCATGGCTGACTACCGGGCGCGGATAAAAGCTGACTTTGATGCATCGGTCAGTCAGCTGCGGGAGCAAACCGGTCGGGCGCCGCGGATCATGGTCTGGCCCTACGGTGCCTTCAACCAGACGGCGCTGGATCTGGCCAGTGCCGCCGGGATGCCCTACGCCTTCACGCTGACAGAAGGGATCAACAAGGTGAGCGATTCGGGCAGCACGGTACATCGCTACCTGCTGGATGAGGACACCAACCTCGAGACGCTGGATGAGATCATGGGGGGCACAACCTGGGGGCGCCAGGTGACGCGGCTGGTGCATGTGGATCTCGATTATGTGTACGATCCGGATCTGCAGCAGATGAACAAGAACATCGACATGCTGCTGGATCGGATCAAAGGTTACGGCATCACCACCGTCTACTTGCAGGCCTATGCCGATGACAATGGTGACGGGGTGGCGGAGGCGCTCTATTTCCCTAACCGTCATATGCCGGTCAAGGCGGATCTCTTTAATCGGGTGGCGTGGCAGCTCAAAACTCGGGCCGGGGTCAAGGTGTTCGCCTGGATGCCGGTGATGGCCTACGACATGGGGCCCAATCACGCCTATGTCACCGACAGCCGTACCGGAGCCCCCGCCAAGGGGCAGTATCTGCGCCTCTCTCCCTGGGATCCTGCCAGCCGGCAATTGCTGCTGGATATCTACGAAGATCTCGGCTTTTACACCAAATTCGATGGCCTGCTGTTCCACGATGATGCCTTCCTCAGCGATTACGAGGGGCCTATGCCCCTTGCGCGCACTCCGCAAGCGCTGCAAGCACAAGGAGAGCAAAAAACTGAGTTGTTGATTGACCTCACCATGGCTCAGCGCGATGCCGCCGCCCGTTACCGGCAGGGGGGGGCCGATGGCCTCAAGACCGCCCGTAATATCTACGCGACCCTGATTACCGAGCCGCAGTCCCAGCAGTGGTTTGCCCAGAGCATGGCGGCGTTTGCCAAGGCTTATGACTACACCGCCGTGATGGCGATGCCCTATATGGAGCAGGCGGACAACCCCGATGAGTGGCTGGCCAAGCTGGCGGAAGATTCATTGGCACAGGTGCCGGCCAATCGGCTGGTATTCGAGCTGCAAAGCCGCAACTGGCGCACTGAGCAACCTATCCCGGATGGTGAGCTGGCGCGCTGGATGGAGATTATCCAGCGCAAGGGGGTGATCAATTTCGGCTACTACCCGGATGATTTTCACAACAATCAGCCGGATCCAGCGGTGCTCAAGCCGGTCTTCTCGGTCCAGACTCAGCCTCAGCCGACCCAGCTGCCGGCCACTTCGGCGGCGGTCAGTGTCGCCACCGCCACCCGCGGGGAGGCGCTACCGTGAGTGATATTTTGGCAAGCATCGCCATTTTTACCCTGGCCTACCCGAGTCTGATGGCCATGGTGTGGGTGTGTGGCGGTATCTATTACTACTTCCAGTGGGAGCGGCGGGATATCGCGTTGGCCAAGCGGGGGCTAGAGCTGCCCTATTATCCCAAAGTGACGTTAATGGTGCCCTGCTATAACGAGGGCGCCAATGTCGAGGAGACGATTGACCACCTGCTGCGCCAGCGCTATCCCGATTTTGAGGTGCTGGCAATCAATGATGGCAGCAAGGATGACACCGGTATGCGGCTGGATCGGCTGGCGCAGCAGGATCCGCGCCTGACCGTGATCCATCAGCACAATCAGGGCAAGGCGATGGCCCTTAACAACGGGCTTGCCGTGGCGAAAGGCGAGATCCTGGTCGGTATCGACGGCGATGCGGTGCTCGACCATGACGCAGTGCGCTGGATGGTGAAGCACTTTATCGAGAGCCCACGGGTCGGGGCCGTTACCGGCAACCCGCGGGTGCGGACCCGTTCCACCATTATCGGCAAGATCCAGACCGGTGAATTCAGCTCTATTATCGGCCTTATCAAGCGGGCCCAGCGGATCTATGGCACTGTCTTCACCGTCTCCGGAGTGGTAGTGGCCTTTCGCAAGCAGGCGGTCGAGTCGGTCGGAGGCTGGAGCAATGACATGGTGACCGAAGACATCGACATCAGTTGGAAGCTGCAGCTGGCAGGTTGGCTCATCCACTATCAGCCACAGGCGCTTTGCTGGGTGCTGATGCCAGAAACGGTACGCGGTCTTTACAAGCAGCGGCTGCGCTGGGCACAGGGAGGGGCCGAGGTGTTTCTGCGCTACGGGATGCAGGCGCTGCGCTGGCGTAACCGCCGCTTCTGGCTGCTGCTGCTGGAGTATCTCTCCAGTATTGTTTGGTGCTACAGCATGTTGTTACTCGCACTGATCTGGCTGTTCAAACCGGATCTGAGCGGGTTGGCGGTGGGCCATCTGTTTCAGTGGTCCGGCGTCATAATGACCGCCATCTGCCTATTGCAGTTCGGGGTCAGCATCTTTATCGACCACCACTACGACAAGAGCATGGCGCGCAGTTTTATCTGGTGTGTCTGGTATCCGCTTATCTACTGGTTGCTCAATTTACTGACGGTGGTGGTGGCTGTGCCCAAGGCGATCTTGCGCCGCCGTGGTCAGCTTGCCGTTTGGGAAAGCCCTGACAGAGGAGAGTCATTCCGTGACAAATCATAAGCTGGCGAACGAGATGATCATCAGTAACGGTACCCGGCGCAGCTGGCAATATCGGCTACGAGATCTGTTGATCCTTGCGGTGACCTGGGGGGGCTGGCTATTCCTGGCGTTACAGCCCTGGCTAAACTATCTGAATAAGCAGGCCCATCAGAGCTTTATCGGTTCACTGGATGCCGTCGCGCTAGGGCAGCTGTTTTTGGCCCTGCTGCTTGGCATTTTTCTGCTGATCCACTCCTGGGCGAAATACAACAAGCTGCTGCACCGGCTGGTGGGCAAGCGAGCCGCCTCGAAAGCGCCGTAATAATGAGGGGCCGGTCGGCCCCTCACTTTTTATCACCGATCAAGAACTGCGAAGCCGACAGGGTGTCCAGAGCGTTTTTTTCGGGCCGGTTTGCCATAGCGATGTCGCCGACACGCCCAAAACCAGTCGTGTTGCCCCTAATTCTTCCTTCATCAATGACTTTATTTCCGCAATTTTCACAGATGGTGTGGCGTTCAAAGCGATCCATGTTGGCCAGAAAGGGGCCTGCTGCCGAGCGGGTAATGAAGTCTTTGATGAATGCTGTGCGCTTTTGCTCTGGTTTCACCTCTTTTCCATAGGATTTGTCGACCAGCACCACGACATGGTTGGTCTCGAGTTGGCAGCTGGGGCAGACTCATTGTTCGGTGGATGAAAACAAGGGGGGGGCTCCTTGTCCGGAAGAGTGGGCAGCAGGTTTTCCGCCGCAGATATGTAATGTCCCCATTTGATTCCTTTTTCTGGCAGATCGTCAATCACAGTGGAGGTGGATTGTGCGCCATCCCCTATGAAAAGGGGCGAGCCAACAAGCGAGATCGCGAGGGGCCAGTTGGCCCCTCTTTTGTTTCCGTTTGTCACACATTGCCACACACGTTTCCCCTTCTGGCAAAGTCTTGTGACTTGTAGGGTTTTTAATATCGCTATAAGCAGGGAGTTGAGGCCTGCCGCGATGGAACCAAGGAGCATGTTATGACGGGCAAACGGGTTTGGTGGCTGCTGCCACTGCTGGCGGTCGGGGTCTGGTGGCTCGGTTATGCGGGGGATGTCAACGGAGTGTGGCCCTGGCGCCATGAGATGTTGCTGCTGACCGGCCTGCTGGGAATGACCTATATGGCGATTTCGCTGTTGCTGGCGTTACGCTTGCCGCAGCTGGAAGTGTGGTGTGGCGGTCTGGATCGGATGTTGCGATTGCACCGCCAGACGGCCATCGGCGGCGCATTGGCACTGACCGCCCATTGGCTGCTGGTGGAGGCGCCCAAGTGGGCGGTCTCGGTGGGTTGGCTGAGCCGCCCCGCCCGGCGTGGGGCCAGTGCTGCCGGAGCTGGTGCAGGCGCAGGTAATGGCATCTCGCTCCATGCCCTTGGCAATACCTTGGGGGAGTGGAGTTTCTATCTGCTGATCGCGTTGGTGGTAGTGAGCTTGCTGGCGCTGGTGAGTTATGGCCGTTTTCGGCTGATCCACCGGCTGGCGCCGCTCATCTATCTGGCGGGGTGGGGGCACGGGCTCTGCCTGCTGCCTCAGGTGGGGGCCATGACCCCGGTGGGGGTATCAATCTGGCTGGTTGGCGGGATCGGTGCTATCGGGGCTCTCTACTCCCTGCTGGGGCAAGTGGGGGCGCGGGTTCGCCATCCGGGCCGGGTCATTGCTGTGCGGGGGCTGGCGGATCAGACCTGCGAGCTGACCATGCAGCTGGAGCGGCCGCTCGCCCATTACCGCCCGGGTCAGTTTGCCTTCTTCGAATTTGATGCCAAGGAGGGGCCGCACCCCTTTACCCTGGTGCGGGTGTCGGCGGATCGGCGCCAGCTGGTGATCGCGGTGCGGGCGCTCGGGGATCATACTCGTCAGCTGGTGGCACAGGCGTGCGTCGGGGATGGGGTGGTGGTGACCGGGCCCTATGGCGCCTTTGTCGCCCCGCAAGGGGGAGGTAGAGCCCTCTGGCTGGGGGCCGGGATAGGTATCACGCCGTTCGTAGCCTGGCTGGAGGGGCTGACTGCCCGTGGCGAGCGGGGCGAGGGGATCACCCTGATCCAGTGCGCGCCGGATCTGGCGGGGGCTGTCTACCACCGACGGTTGGCCGAGCTCTGTCATCGCACCGGTGTGTGCTATCAGCTGCATCTGGACAAGGCGGCCGGGCGGCTGGATCTGGCTCGCATCGCGCAGGATGCGCCCGAGCAGGTGTGGTTTTGCGGGCCGGAGGGGATGGCAGATGCCCTGACCCGGCTGTTGCCGGACGGGCATCTGCATCGCGAGCTGTTTCGCTTTCGTTGAGCTCGATGGGCGCC
>JBOFSK010000302.1:0-1400 GCA_051651505.1 Aeromonas sp. | reverse complement strand
GATAACTTCGGCGTACCGCTGGCCGGTGGCCTCATTCCCTGGATCGACACCAAGCTCGACAACGGCCAGAGCCGTGAAGAGTGGAAGGGGCAGGCCGAGACCAACAAAATTCTGGGTATCGAAAGCGCCGCCATTCCGGTAGATGGTCTGTGCGTGCGGATCGGCGCCCTGCGCTGCCACAGCCAGGCGTTCACCATCAAGCTGAAAAAAGATCTGCCGCTGGCGGAGATCGAAGCGCTGCTAGCGGGCCACAACGACTGGGTGAAAGTGATCCCCAACGATCGCGATATCACCGCGCGCGAGCTGACCCCGGCTGCCGTCACCGGCACCCTCAGCATTCCGGTCGGTCGTTTGCGCAAGCTCAACATGGGTCCAGAGTATCTGGCCGCCTTTACCGTGGGTGACCAACTGCTGTGGGGAGCCGCCGAGCCGCTGCGCCGCATGCTGCGCATTCTGCTGGCCCGCAGCTGAGCCTCCTGCTGAACGAGTGCCGTGCGAATTATCGCTCAATCGGGCGGGGAGCCACACTCCTCGCCTTTTTTCTTTACCCCCCTCTCCTGCAGGGAAAATAAACGCGGTGCTTGCCATCACGCTATCTCAGATGACGCTCATCAACATAGGTGGCGATGGTTTATGATAGTGATTGCTGGATAAGCAATAAGGTATCCATAGTTTTGCTCTCCGGTAATCCCCCCGAAATGACTATGCCTGCTATATTTAAATGTCATCGGCATAATTCATGGGTGTCAATATGTACCGCTCAATATCCCTACTTCGCTTCCTGCTACTGCTTATTTTTTTTATCCCATTGAAATCATGGTCAAATATTTTAGACGGTCCTATTACCGTAACCGATGAAGTCACCGACGCCAATGACGGCACCCATTTTAGTATGCCCCTAGAAGGCTGGCTCGACCCTTGGAAAGGTGATTTTGATGGCATTCTTGAGCGTCGATACCTTCGGGTTCTGACGAGCTACAACAAAAACTTCTATTTTATTGACCCCAAAGGCACTCAAAGGGGAATAACTTATGAATCATTTGTTGAATTTGAACGCGCTCTCAATCAACATTTACTTAAACAAAACAAGTTGAGTCAACGACACCTGAAAGTCCGCGTGGTCTTTATTCCGGTTGCCAGAGATGAATTATTACCCGCATTGCTTGCAGGACGCGGGGACATTGCGGCGGCAAACCTGACTATCACCCCTGAACGGCAAAAAATAGTCGATTTCACTAATCCCCTCTCACAAGATGTCTCCGAGATTGTACTTTCTTACCCGGGCTCCTCCCCCATGGACAATGTCGAAGAGCTCAGTGGTAAAGAGGTTTTCGTTCGCTATTCGTCAAGCTATTACGAGCATCTACTTGAGCTGAATCAACGACTAACCGCGAAAGGGC
>JBOFSK010000301.1:0-4545 GCA_051651505.1 Aeromonas sp. | reverse complement strand
CTTGAAAGGGCTGCCTGCAGGCAGCCCGAAAGAGAGTGAAATCGGGTTTAGACGGTGACCCAGACCTGCTGGTCACGGACTTCGACGGGATAGCTTTGAACCGACATGGCCGGGTTATCGACGCAGTGGCCATCACTCAGACGAAAGCGCTGCTTCTTGAGCGGGCTGGCTACCCAGAGCTCGCCGTCGTGTTCGCAGATCAGGCCCCGCGACAGCACGTTGGCGGCGAAGAAGGGGTCCCGGTTGTCGATGGCGAACACCTCGGCGGCCGCGCTCGGGCGGAACAGAGCGATCTGGCGACCTTCCAGCAGGGCACAGACGCCGGTGCCAGGAAGTATGTCATTGAGTTGGCAGGCTAATTTCATCATTTTGTTTCCACTTCGATCTGATAGACGGGGATGCGCTCGGCCGGGGTCGCCGGTCTGCGCTGGTCGCGCTCGGCAACGAACTGAACGTCCGGGTCACGCTTGTCGCTGTTGATGAAGTGGCTGAAGCGCTGCAACGCTTCCTCTTCATTGAGGGTGCGCGACCATTCGCACTCGTAGCTGGCGATCAGGGTCTGGATGTCACGCTCCAGGGTCTCGGCCAGCCCCAGCTTGTCGTCGACGATCACCTCACGCAGGTAATCGACGCCCCCTTCCAGATTGCCGAGCCAGACCGAGGTGCGCTGCAGTTTGTCGGCGCTGGTGACGTAGAACATCATAAAGCGGTCGATCAGCGTGATCAGGGTCTCTTGGTCAAGGTCTGACGCCAGCAGGTCGGCGTGGCGCGGCTTCATGCCGCCGTTGCCGCCCACGTAGAGGTTCCAGCCTGCGTCGGTGGCGATGATGCCAACGTCCTTACCCTGAGCTTCCGCACATTCGCGGGTACAGCCGGAGACGCCGAACTTCATCTTGTGCGGGGTGCGAATGCCCTTGTAGCGGTTCTCGAGCAAGACCCCGAGGCCGACGCTGTCCTGCACGCCGAAGCGGCACCAGGTGCTGCCGACACAGGTCTTGGCCATGCGTAGCGCCTTGGCGTAGGCCTGACCGGTCTCGAATCCCGCCGCCAGCAATTTCCGCCAGATGGCGGGCAGATCATCCTTCTGGGCCCCGAACAGACCGATGCGCTGGGCGCCGGTGATCTTGGTGTAGAGCTGGTAGTCGCGGGCCACTTCGGCCACCGCCAGCAGCCCTTCCGGGGTTACTTCGCCACCGGCCATGCGCGGGATGACGGAGTAGCTGCCATCTTTTTGCATGTTGCCAAGGAAGATGTCGTTGGTGTCCTGCAGCGGGGTATTGCGCGGGCTCAGCACATGCTCGTTCCAGCAGGAGGCGAGGATGGAACCGACCGTCGGCTTGCACACCTCGCAGCCATAGCCTTGGCCGTGTTTGGCCAGCACCTCGTCGAAGCTCTTGATCCCCTCCACCTTGATCAGATGGAACAGCTCCTGACGGGAGTGGGAGAAGTGGGCGCAGAGGTGGTTGTTGACCTCGATGCCCTGCTTGACCAGCTCGGCGTTGAGCACTTGGCTGATGAGCGGCACACAGCCACCACAGCCGGTTCCGGCTTTGGTCTGTTGCTTGACGGCCGCCAGGGTGGTGTGACCCTCGGCGACGGCCTGGGCAATGTCACCTTTGGTGACGTCGAAGCAGGAGCAGATCTGGGCGGTGTCCGGCAGGGCATCCACCCCCAGGGTCGGCTTGGCTCCGGCGTAGGCGGGCAGGATCAGGGTGTCTGGGTGAGCGGGCAGTGGCATGGCGTTGAGCATCAACTGCAGCAGGTTGCCGTAATCGTCCACATCGCCAACCAGTACCGCGCCCAGCAGCTGGCTGTTGTCTTCGCTCACCACGATCTTCTTGTAGACGCCGGCTTGATCGTCTTGGAACACATAGCTGTGACTGCCCGGGGTGCGAGCGTGGGCATCACCGATGGAGCCGACTGATACGCCAAGCAGCTTGAGCTTGGCGCTCATATCTGCCCCTTCAAAGCGGTTGTCGCCACCCTGCAGATGATCGACGGTGATCTGGGCCATTTTGTAGCCCGGCGCCACCAAGCCGAAGAAGCGACCTTGCCAAGAGGCACACTCACCAATGGCGTAGATATCGGGGTCGGAGGTGAGGCAGTGATCGTCGATCACGATGCCGCCACGCTCGGCGATGGCCAGATCGCTGTAGCGGCCGAGGGTGTCTTGCGGGCGAATACCGGTAGAGAAGACCACTACGTCCACGTCCAGCTGGCTGCCGTCGGCAAAGGCGAGGCGGTGTTTTGCCTGCTCACCGCCATTCATCAGGATCTCGCTGGTGCTCTTGCTGGTGTGTACTTGCACCCCCATGGATTCAATCTTGCGGCGCAACAGTTGGCCACCCTGACCGTCGAGCTGCTCGGCCATCAGCACCGGCGCAAACTCCACCACGTGGGTTTCGAGGCCCAGTGCCTTGAGGGAGCCGGCGGCTTCCAGACCAAGCAGACCGCCACCGATCACCACCCCGCTCTTGCCGCTCTTGGCTGCACTGCGGATGGCTTTGAGATCTTCAATGGTGCGGTAGACAAAGCACTCGTGGTGCTGGCTGCCGGTAATGGACGGCACCCAGGGGTAGGAGCCGGTGGCCAGCACCAGCTTGTCGTAGCCAACCACAGTGCCCTTGTTGGAGTGCACTTCGCGATTGGCCCGGTCGATAGTTTTCACCGCTTCGCCGAGCAGCAGGCGGATGCCGTGTTTGTCGTAGAAGCCGGGCTTGACCAGGGAGAGATCTTCGCTGGTGTGATGGGAGAAGTAGGAGGAGAGATGGACGCGATCGTAGGCGGGGCGGGGTTCTGCACCGAACACAGTGATCTCGTAGCGGCCCGGGGCGGCCCGCTCGATCAACTCTTCGATGAAGCGATGCCCCACCATGCCGTTGCCGACAACGACCAGTCTGACTTTGCTCATGATTGCCTCTAGTTTGGAGTAATAAAACATCATTCTGGGGCTAGGCTACCCAGTCGGAGGGGGGGGGCAATTGATGTAAATCAAGTGTCTATTTATATATCTCGTCAGGGGTAATTCCATACGATTTATGACTATATATAAATAGGTAGACCGGTTGTGTAATTGGTATGGCAGGCTATCTGGGCGACTAAAAGAGAGGGGGCGTGAGATGAAAAAAACGCCTCCATACAGGGAGGCGTTCGACCAGCAGGGTGTTGCGGGGGGTTACAGGATGTAGCGGCTCAGGTCTTCGTCTTCAATCAAGGCGCCGAGGTGGGCGTTGACGTAGTCGGTGTCGATGACGAAGGTTTCACCGGACTTCTCGGAGGCATCATAAGAGATGTCTTCCATCAGCCGCTCCATCACGGTGTGCAGGCGGCGGGCACCGATGTTTTCGGTGCGCTCGTTGACCTGCCAGGCCGCTTCAGCCAGCCGGCGGATCCCCTCTTGGGTGAACTCGATGTTGACCCCTTCGGTGCCCATCAGTGCTTTGCTCTGGGCGGTCAGAGAGGCGTTCGGCTCGGTCAGGATCCGCTCGAAATCATTGGTGGTGAGGGCAGTCAGTTCGACCCGGATCGGCAGGCGACCCTGCAGCTCGGGGATGAGATCTGACGGCTTGGCGATCTGGAAGGCGCCGGAGGCGATAAACAGAATGTGGTCGGTTTTGACCATGCCGTGCTTGGTGTTGACGGTGCACCCTTCGACCAGCGGCAGCAGGTCGCGCTGGACCCCTTCGCGGGAAACGTCTGGACCTGAGCTTTCACCGCGCTTGCAGACCTTGTCAATCTCGTCGAGGAACACGATACCGTTGTTCTCAACGGCGGCGATCGCTTTTTGCTTCAGCTCTTCCGGGTTAACCAGCTTGGCCGCTTCCTCTTCGATCAGCGCCTTCATGGCCTCTTTGACCTTGATCTTCTGCTTTTTCTTCTGGTTCTGGCCGAGGTTCTGGAACAGCCCCTGCAGCTGGCTGGCCATCTCTTCCATGCCCGGTGGGGTCATGATTTCAACGCCCGCCGGGCTGGCGGAGAGCTCCAGCTCGATCTCTTTGTCATTGAGCTGACCTTCCCGCAGTTTCTTGCGGAAGATCTGGCGGGTGTTGGAGTTGTCGGCTTTCTCCTCCTCACCCCAAGTATTGCGCGGGTTGGGCAGCAGGGCGTCGAGGATGCGCTCTTCGGCGGCCTCTTCGGCCCGGAATTTCATCTTTTCCATCTCGGTCTCGCGCACCAGCTTGATGGCGACATCGGTCAGATCGCGGATGATGCTGTCCACTTCCTTGCCGACATAGCCCACTTCGGTGAACTTGGTCGCTTCGACCTTGATGAAGGGGGCGTTGGCCAGCTTGGCCAGACGGCGGGCGATCTCGGTCTTGCCGACCCCGGTTGGGCCGATCATCAGGATATTTTTCGGGGTCACCTCATGGCGCATCTCTTCATCGAGTTGCATCCGGCGCCAGCGGTTACGCAGGGCAACGGCGACGGCGCGCTTGGCATCAGCTTGGCCAATGATGTGACGATCCAGCTCGTGGACGATTTCTCTTGGAGTCATCTCGGACATGATAGGGTTCCTGTATCCGGGGCGGGCAGGGCCCACCCCTT
>JBOFSK010000300.1:0-8301 GCA_051651505.1 Aeromonas sp. | reverse complement strand
TGCCATCGAGTAGCAGATTAAACAGTGCGGTGGTTGGGGGAGCGTCGATCCAATAAAGAGACTCAACCAGCAGCAACTCAGGTTGCGGTTGCAGTGCCAGATTTCCTGTTACCATCTCCTTTGCATGGCGACACACAATCTGCATACCGGTAAACAGAGGTAGTACCTTCAAGAGCGGATTTTCGGTTCGGGTCATGGCGGGTGAGATGGCCGCCCAACCACGAGTCGTCAGCAAAGGGTGTTCTGCGGTAAAAAATGGGACCAAGTTGTTGATCCCGTAGAGTCTGCGCTGGCCCAGCATGACTTGTTCGACCGCCAGGATCCGGTTGCAGCAACCATGCTGATCCTGCACTTGTTCACCGACTCTGAGGGTCTCTATAGCGCGCACCGAGCCATCTGCCATGGTGATACCCGTGCCGGCGATAAAGCAGGACTTGGCATAAGCCTGATTCATCTGCCACTCGTTGTGGGTGAAATCATAACTAAATGGGGTCGCAAAGAGAGCGAGTGCAATAGCCGAGCCGATCAGTAGTCTGCGCGGGCTGGCTTTGAATGGAAGTGGTGACATGGGCAACTCCTACCTATTGTGGTGCACAGGATCAATTATAGAGTCCTGACAGAGGTGTGCTTACCGAGCTAGGAACACAATGAATATGATGGGAAAACGATTGTCGTTTGTTACAAAAGTGCGTAAAATCGCGTACTCGATGCTTGTTGCAACGAATCCCGCCCCAAAAGCCAGTTTCACGCCCTCTCCAAGCAGTAAAAGGTAATAAATGAGGATTTATCGCTCGTTTTATGCCTGTGAAAAGTCTTGTGATAACTGAAAAGTGTCAAATATCCTTCTCAGTCATCAAAAAATTAAGGACGTCCATGTTTTCCTTAGTCAAGCAAAGTATCGCCGGGCTGCAAATCCTGTTTGTCGCCTTCGGTGCCATGGTGCTGGTACCCCTGCTCACCGGATTGAACCCGTCCATGGCCCTGCTTGGTGCGGGGGTGGGAACCTTGCTGTTCCAGCTCTGCACCCGTCGCCAGGTCCCGATTTTTCTTGGTTCCAGCTTTGCCTTTATCGCCCCCATCATTTACGCCACTCAGACCTGGGGTTTGCCATCCACCATGTTTGGCCTGTTTGCCGCCGGTTTTATGTATTTTATTCTGGCTGCGCTGATCCGGGTCAAAGGGATGGGTTTTGTTCATAAGCTGTTGCCGCCGGTCGTTATCGGCCCGGTGATCATGGTGATCGGTCTCTCGGTGGCTCAGGTTGCTTGTAATATGGCGATGGGGCGTGCGGGTGCTGAACAGGTGATCCCGGCCGGTGCGGCATTGACGCTGGCGGGTATTTCACTGGCGGTGACCCTGATTGCTGCGGTGTTCTGTAAAGGCTGGATCAAGCTCATCCCGATCCTCAGTGGCGTGGTGGCCGGCTATGTGTCAGCCATCTTTATGGGGCTGGTGAGCTTTGACGGTATGGTGAATGCTCCCTGGTTGGCGCTGCCTCACTTCGAAACCCCCGAAATCAACTGGGCCGCTGCGCTGTTTATGCTGCCGGTGGCTATCGCCCCCTGTATCGAGCACATTGGTGGCGTGCTGGCCATTGGTGGGGTGACGGGTCAGGATTACACCAAGAATCCGGGTCTGCATCGCACTTTGGCCGGTGATGGTATTGGCGTTTGCTTTGCCGGTTTTATCGGTGGCCCACCCGTGACCACCTACGCCGAAGTGACCGGGGCTGTGATGATCACCCGCAACTTCAACCCGGTGACCATGACCTGGGCGGCGGTGTTTGCCATCATTCTGGCCTTCTTCGGTAAGTTCAATGCATTGCTCACCTCCATCCCGATGCCGGTGATGGGCGGTATCATGCTGCTGCTGTTCGGATCCATCGCGGCCATCGGTCTCAAGACGCTTGTTGAGTCCAAAGTGGATCTGGGGTTGTCGCGCAATATCGCTATCGTTGCCGTGACCCTGACAGTGGGTGTTGGTGCGCTGGAGATGAAGATTGGTGACTTCGCCCTGGCCGGTGTGGGTCTGGCTTCTGTTGCCGCCATTCTACTCAACCTGATCCTGCCCGCTCACACTGAAGAGGGTGTGATGGACGCCGCCAAGGATTGAGTCGTTACTTACTCTTTTTGTTGATAGTTGTGTTGAAGGCCACCGAGGGTGGCCTTCTTTATGGATGCGATAACCGCCATTGTGGCTAGATTGGCAGAGATAAACAGTATGAGAGCCACTATTGGTATCGACGCTATGGGCTATGGCTCCGATGGCCAGCGAGCGATCAGTTTGCACCAAGGGCCGGTGATCTCGCAGTGACCCGTTTCGCCAGTGGTCTGCCAACCAAGGTGGTGGTAAAACCCCAATGCGGCATGATTGCGCATTGCTACCTTGAGGGTGGGTGGGCACAGCGCGTTGGTCAGAACATGTTCGAGTAAGGCTCGCCCTGTGCCCTGGCCATACCACTGACTATCGACGTACAGATGATGTATGAAGTAGTCGGGTTGCCAGAGAGCAAGGAACCCACAGATATCTCCCCCTCGTGTTGCTACCCAGATCGTTTCTCCCTCAGTCTGTGTGGCGAAATCCTGGTGCTGGAAGCAAGCAGGATCAACCCAGTCAAAGGTCTTTTGACGGCTCTTGAGGAACAGGTCAGCAAGTTGGGGACTCTCATCCGATGTCATTGGCCTTATGTGCATGATATTTTGAGTCAAGAACGTGTTACTCCGAGTGCCAAATGAGGTAAGCATTGTCAGGTTTTTTAGCCCATACAGCTATACTGGCAATGCCCTGTATGTCGATAGCTTGAGGATGAGTGGTTTATGGAAAACAAACAGATAGAAGGCAACTTTTTTGTGCCGGCGCATATAGACGATGTCTGGCATGCCTGGACCACAGAAAGTGGCCTGCGCAGTTTTCTGGCTCCCGAATGCTTGATGGTGGCTGAGCCCAATGGCCCGTTCGAGATCTACTTCCGACCAGATGCCCCCCTGGGTGAACGTGGCAGTGAAGGGTGCAGGGTAATGGCGGTGATGCCCAATGACCTGTTGAGTTTCAGTTGGAATTTCCCGCCTTTTCTTCCCCATGTCCGGCAACAAAAAACCCAGATTAGTCTCCACTTTGTGGCGCAAGGGCAGGGCACCCGGCTTTATTTCCTGCAAACCGGTTGGGCGAATGATCCCGATTGGGATCTGGGTTTTGCCTATTTTCGGGAGGAGTGGCTGGAGATTAACCTGCCACGGTTGCAGTACCGTTTTACCCACGGCCCAATCGACTGGCACAATCCGCCTGATAAGGCCCAGCTGAAGGCGCTGGCGCAGTAAGGACTGGTTACTGTGGGGCTCAAATCCGGTTGCCGCAGATAAAAAAAACCGGCCAAAAGGCCGGTTGAAACAGTTCAGGCTTGTCAGGTGACAAACGTATCCAGCGGATAAGAGTCAAATATCACATCCTGTGAAGGGCGACTCTTTTGGTTACGTACAACCACTTTATGTTGTGGACACTGAATTGGAACTGAACCATGGATGATCCCGCCTTACGCTGCTAATTCAAATGGTTATCCCGATAGACTGGCGCAAGTAAGCACCTGCGCCGAGCAGCCCTGGCCCTTGGTGAGTGATCAAGAATACCGGGATCTCTTTGAGGTAGGATTTGAAGCGGCCCTTGTCTTCGAAGGCCACCCGAAAACCCGAGTTAATGAAGAACGCTTCAAAGCGTGGCACTATGCCACCGGCAATATAGATGCCGCCGAAGGTGCCCATATTGAGCGCCAGATTGCCGGCGAACCGTCCCATTAGTATGCAGAACAGGCTCAAGGTTCGGCGGCAGTCCAGACATTCGTCAGCCAGTGCCCGCTCGGTGATGTCTTTGGGGGCATAAGGTGCCGGCTCGCGACCATCCGATTTCACCAAGCCGCGATAGAGATTAACCAGACCCGGGCCCGAGAGAAAACGCTCAGCCGAGACATGGCCGAGTTCGCCACGCATCACCTGCAATACCGCATCTTCCTCTTCACTGTTAGCGGCAAAATCGACATGGCCGCCTTCACCGGGCAGACTTAACCACTGCTCGCCTGCTTTGATCAGATGAGCGACCCCAAGGCCGGTGCCTGCACCATAAATGGCGATGGGCTTGCCGGTGACAGGTGCACTGCCACCCAGCTGGATCCGGTCCGATTCAGCCAGCACAGGTACCGCCATGGAGACCGCAGTAAAATCATTGATCACCTGCAAACTGTCCAGCCCGAGATTGGCCTGCATTTCACGAATGGAGAACTCCCAGCAGTGATTCGTCATGGCGACCCAGTCGCCATTGATGGGGCAGGCGATGGCGATACAGGCTTGAGCCACCTGAGTACGATGCTCTTCAAGATAAAGCCGTACCACATCTTCTAGCGTGGGGTAATCAAGACCAGAATACGTCTTGGCTTGCGAGATGCTACCTGTGGCCAGCTCACACAGGGCCAAGCGTGCATTGGTGCCGCCGACATCGCCGACGAGAGCATGGGTATGCTGCATAACTACTCCTTAGTTATAGAGTTGGACGACCTTAGCGTCCCGAGATCATGGTGGAAGGGTGGCCGCTTATTCTATCCGAGCTTAAGGGAAAGCCTGGCGCCGGGAAGACACAAACGTGCGGCTGCTCACACTGTTGTTGCTTTGCAACATTTGTAAGCGTTTTCAAGGCGATCTGATGTTTTGTAACAAAAAAAACGAAATAATTAGAGATGAGTCATACTTTGTATGGCAGGCGTTAGTTGAGATAAGCGCTTGTCTTGTATAGTCATAGGCTTGAATGGAAACATGCTTAGTCGTAGATTCAGAGCAAAGACACTGAAGCTAAATTACAAAAACAGCGGGCGGTGATGATGAATACCCTTGATAAAATTACGAACAACTTGGACAGTTTCAGTAAATCAGAACGCAAGGTTGCCGAGGTGATCCTGGCCTCGCCCCAGACGGCCATTCACTCCAGCATCGCCACCTTGGCCAAGATGGCCGACGTCAGTGAACCGACCGTCAACCGCTTTTGCCGTCGCCTCGACACCAAGGGATTCCCGGATTTTAAATTGCATCTGGCCCAGAGCCTGGCCAATGGCACCCCTTATGTGAATCGTCATGTCGAAGCGGAAGATGGCCCGGATACCTATACTGCCAAGATCTTCGAATCGACCATGGCTTGTCTGGATGCGGCCAAAAATAGCCTGGACATTTCCGCCATCAACCGTTGTGTCGATATTCTGACCCAATCCAAGAAGATCAGCTTCTTCGGTTTGGGTGCCTCTTCGGCCGTTGCCCGCGATGCTCAGAATAAATTCTTTCGTTTTAACATTCCCGTGGTGAGCTTCGAAGACATTGTCATGATGCGGATGAGCTGCATCAACAGCAGCGAAGGGGATGTCGTGGTGCTGATTTCCCACACCGGTCGCACCAAGGCGCTGGTCGAAATCGCCGCACTGGCCCGGGAGAATGATGCCACCGTGATTGGCATGACGGCCAAGGATTCTCCGCTGGCCCGCGAGTGTAATCTGGTGTTGTCCATGGATGTGCCGGAAGATACCGATGTCTATATGCCGATGGCTTCTCGCATCGCTCAGTTGGCGCTGGTGGATGTGCTGGCGACCGGTTTTACCCTGCGCCGGGGGATGAAATTTCGCGAAAACCTGAAGAAAGTGAAAGAGGGTTTGCGTGAATCGCGCTTTGAAACACCCCACTCTTCCTGAATCGGCGGGGGCGTTGGCCCCCGACCTGCTATGCCCTGGCCTGGGTGTAGTTTGTCATTGAGTGATCTATACCTCCTTGAGCATCTGCCAAGGGGGATCAAGCCTGCTGCTTGATAGGCCAGAATAGTTAGTCGTATCTACTTTATATTGGAGTCTTTCATGCCTAGACGTACAAAGATTGTAACCACACTTGGTCCTGCTACTGACCGCGAAGGGATCCTTGAGGGGATCATCCTGGCCGGCGCTGACATGGTGCGGATGAATTTTTCTCATGGCACAGCTGAAGACCACATCTTGCGCGCCAACCAAGTACGCGCCATCGCCGCCAAGCTTGGTCGTCACGTTGCCATCATGGGTGATCTGCAAGGGCCCAAAATCCGTGTTTCCACGTTCAAGGATGGCAAGATCTATCTGGCCATCGGTGACAAGTTCATTCTCGACGCAGCGCTCGGCAAGGGTGAAGGTTGTCAGGAACAGGTCGGCATCGACTACAAGAGCCTGCCAAACGATGTAGTACAGGGCGATATCCTGCTGCTGGACGATGGCCGTGTGCAGCTGAAAGTCGAGCAGGTTGAAGGATCTCGCATTCACACCACAGTGACGGTGGCGGGTCCGCTCTCCAACAACAAGGGTATCAACAAGAAAGGCGGTGGTCTCTCTGCCCCAGCATTGACCGAGAAAGACAAAGAGGACATCAAGACTGCCGCCTTGATGAACGTTGACTATCTGGCCGTCTCTTTCCCGCGCAGTGGCGATGATCTGCGTTATGCTCGTGAGCTGGCCCGCGAAGCCGGTTCCAATGCCAAGATTGTGGCCAAGGTCGAGCGGGCTGAAACCGTCGCGACCGATGAGGCGATGGAAGATGTGATCCTTGGCTCTGATGCCGTCATGGTGGCCCGTGGTGATCTGGGGGTAGAGATCGGTGACCCCGAGTTGGTTGGCGTGCAGAAAAAGTTGATCCGTCATTCTCGTCGTCTGAACCGGGTCGTGATCACTGCGACCCAGATGATGGAGTCGATGATCAATGCACCGCTGCCGACCCGTGCTGAAGTCATGGACGTGGCTAACGCCGTGCTGGATGGCACAGATGCCGTGATGCTCTCTGCCGAGACGGCGGCCGGCCAATTCCCCATCGAAACCGTGACCTCCATGGCCAGCGTCTGTGTGGGGGCCGAAAAGCACCCTAGCCTGAACGTCTCTAACCATCGCATGAACTACACCTTCACCTCGGTGGAAGAGGCGGTTGCCATGTCGACCATGTATGCAGCCAACCACCTCGAAGGGGTCAAGGCGATCGTGGCGCTGACTGAATCCGGCACTACCCCGCTGCTGATGTCCCGTATCAGCTCCGGCTTGCCGATTTTCGCCATGTCACCCCACAACAAGACACTGGCCTGGACCAACCTGTATCGTGGGGTCACCCCGGTGATGTTTGACGGCGACGAGACCAAGCCGGTCTATGACGTGTGCCGTGAAGCGCTTGATGTCCTCAAGGCCAAGGGGCTGCTGCAAAGCGGCGACATGGTGCTGCTGACTCACGGTGACAAGATGGAAACCGTAGGCAGTACCAATACTTGCAAGGTCATGATGGTCGAATAACCAGCGTTGTCAGTGACTGGACCGATGGGGTTCAACCTCCGCTCTTCACTTCAAGCTGCTCACCATATGTGAGCAGCTTTTTTGTGGGGCCTTATCCGCCGCAACGTGCAGTGATCGATTGCCTCAATAGCTGCCAGCTTCGATAATTTAGCGGGTTGAGGGGAGCTTGCTCGATCAGCGCCCTGCGGTGATCACGGGCTCGCTACCTGGGTTCACGCACCCTGGAGGGTAGCGTTTTATCAGGCCAGATGAGATGGGAGTAAAATCATGAACACACATGCTTGGGTGTTGGCTTTATCTGTGAGTCTGGCTTGTTCACCCAGTTATGCTGACTGGGCCAAGCTCAAGGCTGCTGCCGCCGATCTTGGCGCTGCGGTGAGCGAAACAGGTAAGGAGGTGTGGCAGGATGTCAGTGATTTCTCTCAGCAGCGCTGGGCTTCCATTTCGGCCTGGGGCGAAGATGCCTTTAATACCGCCGGGGTTTGGTCTGACAAGAGCATAGCGACTGGCAAGGTGTGGCTGAAGGCTGCCGACCAGGAACTCAATACCATGTTGCATCCCAAGACGGCGCAAGAGGCGCGAGTCGCGCTCAATACCATGGCCGACACCGCGTTGGTGCGACTGTTCAACCAGCAGCCTTCTGCCAAATTGTTGTTTGATAGGGCCTATGGCTATGCGGTGTTTGATTCACGCCAATTCTCATTAATGCTCCATACCCAACAGGGGGCCGGGGTGGCGGTTAATCGTCACAATGGTAAACACACCTACATGAAGATGTTTGGTGCGGGCCTTGCGGCTGGCATAGGTGGCAAATTTTATCAACAGGTGATCTTGTTTGAAGACCAGGCGCGCTTTGACCGCTTTGTCAGCAAGGGGTGGGAGGCGACGTCGGAGGTGGGGGTGGTGGCAGGCAAGGAGAGTGCCGAGCTGACGGCTAAATATAACGGTGGCATGGCCATCTACCAGATTGGCGAACAGGGTTTGCT
>JBOFSK010000299.1:0-1006 GCA_051651505.1 Aeromonas sp. | reverse complement strand
TTCCACCCGCGGAACGTTTTGCATTGAGCTAAGTTTGACAGGAATGCTAAGGGGTTAATGCATCCCCTGAAGGACGCTCCTTTATTCAGAGTCTGTTGTAAGGCTTTATTAACAAGGGTTTTTTTCTTTTTACATTCTGATGTCTGCATCGTTATACTAGGAATTTTGCACCCATACATGTCTGGGAATGAGCGCACCCTGCTGCTTCAATAGAGGGGTAGCGCATCCTGACAACCTCAATATGGCCATCAGGATGCGCTACCATCTCAAACAATAGGTCAAGTTGATTATTGAGGTGGGGAGTAATGACGACAGATTGTCCGGAGGCCCGTTCAATGCAAGGACGCTCAATTTTACAGGGTCAGTTTAAGGCTTTATTAACAAGGGTTTTTCTTTGTATATTTTGAAGTCCGCATCGTTATTCTCTGAATTTTGCACCAATACATGTCAGGGAATGAGAGCCCCTGCTGATCGGTATAAAACTGGTCACAGCAGCACTGTAGATCTTATCAGACTGGTCGCCCATCCAAGTACAGACCAGGCTCTGGCCTGCTTAGTTTTATGGAGGAACCAGACTCTGGCTACATCATGCAACTGACAGGCTCGCTCCTGGTCTTTTAATACACCTGGTCTAAAAGGGGGGTAGCGCATCCTGCCACCCTCAATGTGGCCGGCAGGATGCGCTACCATCGCAAACAATAGGTCAAGTTGATTATTGAGGTGGCGAGTAATGATGACAGATTGTCAGGAGGCCAGTTTAACCCCTTAGCATTCCAACGTTCCACCCGCGGAACGTTTTGCATTGAGTTAAGTTTGACAGGAATGCTAAGGGGTTAATGCATCCCCTGAAGGACGCTCCTTTTTTCAGAGTCTGTTGTAAGGCTTTATTAACAAGGGTTTTTCTTTGTATATTCTGAAGTCTGCATCGTTATACTCGGAATTTTGCACCCATACATGTCTGGGAATCATTGCCCCCTGCTGCTCCAATAGAGGGGTAGCGCATTCT
>JBOFSK010000298.1:0-10513 GCA_051651505.1 Aeromonas sp. | reverse complement strand
CTCGCCCGCGGTGGTAATGTGATGAATAAAGAAGGCGCCTTTGAGGGGCTGACTGGTACGGTCAAGACCGACTCAATCCCCACCGCGCCGATTGACATCCGTATCGATCGAGCCCTCTAATCTATCTTTCTCTCACCCTGCCCCGGTTGGGGCAGGGCTATCTATAATTCTGATTATTCAAAAAACCTTTGGGATTTTAATATGTTTTTTCGTTCTGGGGCCCTGTTATCAGCCCTGTTGCTTGCCGGTTGTGCCGGTGGCCCGCCCAAGGCTGGTCCAGCGAGTCTGGATCTCACTCCCGGTATGAGCCGTGCGGGGGCGACCAGTACGGCGGCCGATCCCCGTGACCCTTTCCAGGGTGCCAACCGGGCCATGTGGGCGGTCAACTATGATGTGCTGGAGCCGTATGTGGCTCGACCAGTCGTCCATGCTTATGCCCGTTATATCCCATCTGGCATGCAGGAGGGGATCGATAATCTGGTTGAAAACGTCAATGAACCGAGCAGCATGGTAAACCACCTGATCACCGGTGATCTAAAAGGGGCAGGTACTAGCCTGGGGCGGTTTACCCTTAATACCACTGTCGGTTTGCTGGGGATCTTCGATGTGGCCAAACACGCCGGTCTTGAGCGCAACAAGCTGGAGATGGATACCGTGCTGGGCAAGGCAGATATAGGTGAGGGTGCCTATATTATGGTGCCTGTCTACGGCCCGACCACCACCCGTGAGCTGGTTGGCGATACCATAGATACACTCTATTTCCCCTATACGCTGATCACCTTTCCGTTCAAGGTCGCTCACTGGGCACTGGATGGCCTGGGAACCCGCGCCAGACTGATCGATCAAGAGCGGATCATCGACAATGCCCTCGATCCTTATGCATTGACTAAAGATTTCTATCTACAAATCAATCAGAACAAGGTCGCTGGTCGCCAGAGCGAGCTCAAGCAGCCAGCACAACAGAACGATGACAGCGATCTTGACGAATATCTGGATGAGATAGATCAGTAACCTGGCCTGAGTGGTTGAAAAAACCTAGGTTAGCGCTTTTTTAGTGTTACACGGATAAAAAACGCCCCGCAGTGCGGGGCGTTTTAGTAAGAGGTTGCTGATCAGGCCGCCAGGTTTTTGGCCGCGAATTCCCAGTTGGCCAGCGTCCAGAAGGTTTCCATGTACTTCGGACGCAGGTTACGAAAATCGATGTAGTAGGCGTGCTCCCACAGATCGACGGTCAGCAGCGGAGTCGTACCCGCTTCGGTCAACGGACAACCGGCATTGGAGGTGTTGACGATGGCCAGAGAGCCGTCAGCTTTCTTCACCAACCAAGTCCAGCTGGAGCCGAAGTTGCCGATGGCAGATTTGGTGAAGGCATCTTTGAATTCGGCGAAAGAGCCAAATGCCTTGTTGATGGCTGCGGCCAGCTCGCCAGTGGGCTCACCACCACCATTCGGGGAGAGGCAGTGCCAGTAGAAGGTGTGGTTCCAGATCTGGGCGGCGTTGTTGAAGATGCCAGCACTGGAGGTCTTGATGATCTCTTCCAGAGATTTGCCTTCAAACTCGGTACCCGGCACCAGATTGTTCAGGTTGACCACATAGGTGTTGTGGTGCTTACCGTGATGATATTCCAGCGTTTCTTGGGAGATGTGCGGTTCCAGAGCATTGATTGCATAGGGCAGAGCGGGAAGTTCGAATGCCATTTTCTACTCTCCATTGGCTACACCGTGCGAGCGCGACGGTTGCAAGACATTGCGTACACTTTTCTATATCGGAATATGAAAAGAGTTGTTTATAAAATGATAAGGCTGGGTGGCCTAACGCCAAGGGATTGTAACAGCATCAAAGATGGGCTCACAACTCTTGATTGGCGCCATGATCGCGATCAAGCATAAGCCTGTTCTTTTCTCAATTCGAGTGAGATCAGTCCTTTGTCAGTTTGTACTCGGACCAGATTACAGTAGAATGGCAGCCGAAATCGCTCTAGTGAGGCACTTATGGAAACTATTGAAAAAATTAAGAAGCAGCTGGCTGAGAACCCCATCATTCTCTTTATGAAGGGCTCCCCCAAGCTACCCAGCTGTGGTTTCTCTGCCCAGGCCTCCCAGGCGTTGATGTCCTGTGGTGAGCCGTTTGCTTATGTCGATATCCTGCAAAATCCGGATATCCGCGCCGAGTTGCCCAAATTTGCCAACTGGCCGACCTTCCCCCAGCTGTGGGTTGAGGGTGAGCTGATTGGTGGCTGTGACATTATGATCGAGATGTTCCAGGCCGGTGAGTTGCAGGCGTTGATCAAGGAAACTGCGGCTAAGTACAAGCCAGAAGCCGCTGCTGAATAACTAGATAGCTGTGCTGGTCATATAAAAAGGGAGCCATCGGCTCCCCTTTTTTATTCACTCTTCTTACCGGGTATCAGCTAATACGCTCGATACGGGCCATGTAGAAACCGTCGAAGCCGGTTGCGGACGGGCTCACGGTGTGATCGTCACGCAGACGGAAGTTCTCGTTGGCCGCGAGGAACTTGTCCACCTGCTGGCGGTTCTCTTGGGGCAGGATGGAGCAGGTTGCATAGACCAGCAGGCCACCCACCTTCACCATCTGGCTGTAACGCTGCAGGATCTCTTCTTGCAGCGCCACCAGCACCGGCAGCCGCTCGGCGGTATCACGCCACTTGGCATCTGGATTGCGCTTGAGTACCCCAAGGCCGGAGCAGGGCACATCCAGCAGGACGCGATCTGCGGTCTCTTTGAGGCGCTTGACGGTCTTGCTGCTGGTGATGACCCGGGTCTCCACGTTGTGGGCACCGGCGCGGCGGGCGCGCTGCTTAAGGTTCTCCAGCTTCCACTCTTCGACATCCATCGCCAGCAGACGGCCCTTGCCCTGCATCATGGCTGCGATATGCAGGGTCTTGCCACCGGCACCGGCGCAGGCATCGATGACCCGCATGCCGGGGGTCACTTCCAGCGCGGCCGCGACCAGCTGGGAGCCGGCGTCCTGCTGTTCAAAGCAGCCGTCGGCAAAGGCCTTGGTGCGAAACAGCGCAGTATCCGAGGTGACTTGTAACGCGGTTTCAACACCTTCTACCGGGATGGTGGTGACATGCTCTTTGGCCAGAATGGCTTGCAGCTCGTCACGGGTACACTTGAGTGTGTTGGCCCGCAGGTAGCGCTTGGGCATCCAGGCCAGAGCGGCACGTTCGGCCGGCCAGGCTTCACCCAGCTGCTCACTCCCCAGCTTTTCCAGCCAGCTTGGGCAACCATCCATCAGCACCGGATTTTTCTTCGCTTCGGTCAGACGGCGACGAAAGGCCTCTTCATTGAAACGATCCAGAGTGGGGCGGTTAGGCTGGTCAATTTTGTGAAAAGCATGCCAAGCGTGCAGCAGCGGCCAGACATTTTTCTCGGCCTGACGCACTTGAATGCCGGTCAGGGCACAATAGAGACTGAGGCGACGCAGTAGATCGCCAGTGACCAGGGCAATCCTTGCCTGTTCTTGCGGTTTGAGTTCGATGCCAGAGAAGTGACGGGCATAGGCGCGGTCGAGGGTAAGACCCTGACCAAGCACATCGTCAACAATGGCAACGACCAGATCCCCGAAACGGGGCAACAGTGGGGATTTGAGCATGAGATTAACCTTGGCCAAATAAAGATGAGCCCCCTCTTCACGAGGTTGACTCTGAAACAGACAAACCGGCGCAATGATAGGTGGAAGGGTCATGCGGTGCAAGGTAGATGTGTGGCGTGGTCACGGTTTGTCCGGTTTTTAGTGCTTAGCCCCCCTTCAGACAGGGGGTGTGGCAAGCACAGCGAGGGTGTTGTTGTGGGCTGGAGTGGTGATTGCTAGTGCGGTGTTACAACTTGTCAGCGGCCAATGGCCAGCGCACAATGCCGTTATCGTGTTGTTGATGGTGGTGGAACCATTATTTATTTTAAGGAAAATCAAGATGATGGATGTTGCTGATCTGCGCCGTGAATACTGCCGTGGCGGGCTGCACCGGGCCGATCTGCCGAGCGATCCGCTGGTGTTGTTCGAGAAGTGGTTAGCGCAGGCCTGTGAGGCCAAACTGACCGACCCCACCGCCATGGTGGTCGCGACGGTGGATGCCGACGGTCAGCCCTGGCAGCGTACCGTGCTGCTCAAGCACTACGACGCCCAGGGGATGGTGTTTTACACCAATATGGGCAGCCGCAAAGCGCAGCAGCTGGCAGGTAACCCCCGTATCAGCCTGCTCTTCCCCTGGCATACGCTCGACCGTCAGGTGCATGTGACCGGCCGGGTGGAGACGCTGAGCAACTTCGAGGTGATGAAGTATTTCCACAGTCGCCCCAAGGATAGCCAGATTGCCGCCTGGGTCTCCAAGCAGTCAACCCGCATCTCGGCCCGCGGTGTGCTGGAGGCCAAGTTCCTCGAACTCAAGCAGAAGTTTGCCAATGGCGAGGTGCCGCTGCCGAGCTTCTGGGGCGGCTATCGGGTGGTGATCGAGACGGTGGAGTTCTGGCAGGGGGGCGAGCACCGGCTGCATGACCGCTTTTACTACACCCGCGACGGGGATGGCTGGCATATCGAGCGTCTGGCCCCCTGAGCGCCTTGTTCAACGTGGTTTTCACAAGGAGTGTGTATGCGTCTGTATGGTGATCTGCGTTCCGGCAACTGTTACAAGGGGTGGCTGCTGGCCCGCTGGTTGGAGCTGCCCCTTGAGTGGGTAGCGGTGGATATTGAGGCGGGGGATACCCGTACCCCCGTGTTTCTGGCCAGGAACCCCAATGGCAAGATCCCGGTGCTGGAGATGGGCCAAGGCGATGCGCTGGCAGAATCTAACGCCATCCTCTTCTATCTGGCGCAAGGCAGCGACTTGTGGCCCACCGATCCGCGCCAGCAGGCCGAGGTGCTCAAGTGGATGTTCTTCGAGCAGTACAGCCATGAGCCCTACATCGCGGTGGCCCGCTTTATCGTCCACTATCTCGGCCGCCCAGAATCCCAAGAGGCGCGTCTCGACGGGCTGAAAGCCGGTGGCGAGAAGGCGCTGGCGGTGATGGAGCAGCAGCTGAGACAGAGCCCCTATCTGTGCGGTGATGCGCCGACCATCGCCGATATCGCCCTTTATGCCTACACCCATGTGGCAGAGGAGGGGATCTTCTCCCTGCAGGGGTGGCCAGCTATTCGCGATTGGATTGCCCGGATCGAAGCTCATCCCCGCCACCTGACGCTGCCTGCGGCCTGTCAGGCCAGCTGATGGAGCTCTTAATCGAGGCGAGTCTGTGGCAACCGCAGTGGGCAGCGCTGTTGCAGGTCTGGCAGCAACAAGGCCATCGCTGGCAGCTGCTGCTGGGCAAAGAGGCCGCAGCCTCCCTTGATCAAATCAAGGCTCCCTGGGCGAGCTGCCCTCCTGATGGATTGCTCTGCCCGGGGGCTCTGCTGGCCGCTTGGCTCGATGGGGATTTGCTGGCAGATTTTCATCGCGACCCCAGCCGCCAGATCCTGATCAGTGCCTCCACCTCGCTGGTGACCCTCGCCAAAGAGCAGGGGCTGCTGACCCTGGGTCCGGTGGGTGCTGATCTGCCGCTTACCCCCGAGGCTGATTTGGGGGCCGTGCTTAATCGTCTGCTGGCGCGCCGCGTTCTGATACCGACGTTGGCCGAGGGTTCCCACGCCGCTGGCGTGGTGCTGCGACCACTGCAGGCGGCCGATGATCGTGAAATTGCGCGCTACTGCAGCGATGAGGCGCTGGCCCGCTACACCCTCAATATTCCCCACCCCTATCCGCCAGAAGCCGCCCGCGACTGGCTGGCGCTCAGTTGGCGCAAGGCGGCGCTTGGATTGGGCTGGAGCTGGGCTATCACCTTGCCAGGGGGGCCAGGCGAAGATGGCTCGGCGCCGCTGGTCGGGGTGATCTCCTTGCACTGGAATGGCGAGTTGGCCTGGTGGGTGGGCGTGCCCTGGCAGAATCGCGGGCTGGCGACCCGGGCGGCCGACTTGGTCAAGGGGTTCGCCTTTGATCAACTGCAACTGCCTGCGCTGACCGCCCGCCATATGCCGGACAACCTTGCCTCCGGTCGGGTGATGGCAAAACTGGGTATGTTTTATTACGGGCGACGCCATATCAGCGGTCGCCAGCCGTGCGAAGTGAGTTACTGGCGACTGGATCGCGGGCTCTCCTTGCCAGCCCCTCTCCTTGATGAGATTGCCCATTGGCTTGCTGATGAGCGGATTTCGGTGGTGATCCTGTGGGATCCTGCCATGACCAATCGGCAGCGTGCCAACGGCAAGCAGGGGCTCTCGCTCTTTGTGGATGGGACCGGATCGGGGGGGGATCCCTGCAGTCTGCATGATTGGCCGCATCTTGAAAGCTCACTGGCGCTGCACAGTTATCACGTTGATCTGCTAGAGCAGGCCGAACCGGAGCAGTTGTCCCATCTTGGCGGCGTCTTGCTGAAAGACAGGGATGAACAGGGGCTGGAATGGCTGCTGCAACTGACGGCGCTGCAGCGCCAAGGGCCAGCTCTGCTCAGCCGTGAGGAGCGCGCATCACGGCTGCACTGGTTCAATCAATTGATGGCGCAGGCGCTGGACGGCCAGGGTGACTTGCCGCAGATGCGCTATCAGCAGTTGCGGCTGCTGGTGGAGTTGCCGGAGCTTGTCGATGAGCTGGATGGCTGTTGGCATCAAGGGCCCGAATTGACCTTCGAGCGGCTGGCACAAGAGGCTCCTGCCCTTTGGCTGGCCTACCATGAGGCGCTGAACAGGATCACCCCGACAGCCCTGCTGGCTCTGCAGCAGCAGTTTGCTGCTCGTTTTCCTGAGTGCACCCTCCCATTTTTGGACAAAGGTACTCAGAGTGACTAACCGTTGTGTGGAATAATGCCCGCTCTGTTGTACGAGGAGTAACGCTGTATGTTGAGAACCGAGCGCCCCGGTGACATGTTACCGGTCTACGAACTGGTCAGTGCCGCCTTCGGTCGTGCCGATGAGGCTGAGCTGGTCAACCGTCTGCGCGAATGTGGCGCCGCCGTGGTGACCATGGTCGAAGAGGAAGAGTACGAGTTTATGGGGCACCTGATGTTAAGCCCGATCACCATTAATGGCATGGAGGGGCCTTGGCTCGGTCTGGCGCCGGTCGCGGTTCATCCCGATTGGCAAGGTCAGGGAATTGGCTCGGATCTCATCCGTGAAGGGCTTGATACGGCGCTCGAGATGGACTGGAAAGGGGTGGTGGTACTGGGTGATCCTGTCTACTACCGCCGTTTCGGTTTCCGCCCGGCCAGTGAGTTTGGCTTGCACTGCATTTATGAGGTGCCTGCCGACTGCTTTATGGCGATGGAGCTGCAAGCCGGTGGTCTCGCCAACATGCAAGGTGAAGTGCTCTATCACCCCCTGTTTGATGAAGCGCCCGACGAGTTAGTATCACAACAAGATCAACCGGTATATTCATAGCAAAAGCCCTCACTGAGGGCTTTTGCTTATTGACCTGCGGCAGGGCAATCCAAGATCTGCTCACCCTCGCCACGAGCGTGCTCACACAACGACAGCCTCCAGTGATTTTTCAAGGAGTTGCAGCCCCTCTTCAATCACGGCGGCAGGGGCGGTCAGGGGGGCGAGAAAACGGATCACATTGGCGCGCACCCCGCATGACAGCAGGATCAGACCCCGTTTGCCCGCTTCGGCGACCAGCCGCTTAGTGAGGTCGGGATCCGGCTGGCTGGCATCACGCCGTTTTACCAGCTCCATGGCCACCATGGCACCGGGGCCGCGAATTTGACCTATGCAATCAAAACGCTCAGCGATGCGTTCCAGCGTCACCTTGATCTGCTCACCTTGCGCCAACGCTTTTTGATTGAGCTGCTCCTCTGCGATGACCTGCAAAACGGCCAGTGCCGCGGCGCAAGCGATGGGGGAACCGGCATAGGTGCCACCGAGGCCCCCCGGCTTGGCGGCGTTCA
Organism: Aeromonas sp.; assembly: GCA_051651505.1. GTDB lineage: Bacteria > Pseudomonadota > Gammaproteobacteria > Enterobacterales > Aeromonadaceae > Aeromonas. The sequence continues at coordinate 2,582 of JBOFSK010000298.1, read as the reverse complement.
TGATCTCCGCTTTGCCCACCACCGCAGACAGCGGGAAGCCCCCCGCCAGACTCTTGGCCAGGGTCATGATGTCCGGCTCGATACCGGCATACTCGATGGCGAAGGTCTTGCCGGTGCGGCAGAAACCGCTCTGGATCTCGTCGCAAATCAGCAGGATGCCGTGCTGGTCGCAGACGCTGCGCAGCTTTTGCATAAAGCTTGGGGAGGCGGGATAGAAGCCCCCTTCGCCCTGTACCGGTTCGATGATGATGGCGGCCACTCTGCTCGGCTCGATGTCGGCACTGAAGCAGAGTTCGAGGGCGTGCATCGCATCCTCTTCACTCACCCCGAGATAATCGGCGGGGAAGGGGATGTGGTAGACCTCCCCCGGGAAGGGGCCAAAGCCGGTCTTGTAGGGGACCACCTTACCAGTGAGCGCCATGCCCATCATGGTGCGGCCATGAAAGCCCCCCTTGAAAGCGATGGTGCCGCTGCGGCCGGTGTGGGCGCGGGCAATCTTGATGGCGTTCTCGACCGCTTCGGCGCCGGTGGAGAGAAACAGGGTACGCTTCGGGGTTGGACCGGGCACCAGGGCATTGAGCTTTTCGGCAAGCTCGATATAGCCGGGGTAGGGGGTGACCTGAAAGCAGGTGTGGCTGAATTTTTCCAGCTGATCGCGCACCGCAGCCACCACTTTAGGGTGGTTGTGACCGGTGTTAAGCACGGCGATGCCGGAGGCAAAATCGATGTAGCGGTTGCCCTCCACATCCCACAGCTCGGCATTTTGTGCCTTGTCGATAAAGACCGGCAGCAGGGTGCCGACGCCATTGACCACCGCCGCTTCGCGGCGCGCTTGCCACGCCTTGTTTGATTCTGACTGACTCATCTTTCCTCCCTGAGGGGTCGCAGCCCCCGATATTCCCTGACTGAATGTGTGGCGGGCGAGCTGGCGCCCATCGCCGCCGACCGGCCCATTGGCCCAGATCAGCGGCGCCTTGTCTCTTTGTTGCTGCTCTAGCGAATGCCACCAAAGCAGAGGTATTTGGTCTCCAGATACTCCTCCAGCCCCTCGGCGGCCCCTTCCCGGCCCAGCCCCGACTCCTTGATCCCGCCAAAGGGGGCCAGCTCGGTGGAGATGATCCCCTCGTTGATGCCGACCATGCCGTATTCGAGCTGCTCGGCGACGCGCCAGACCCGGGCGATATCGCGGCCATAGAAGTAGGCGGCCAGGCCATAAGGGGTGTCGTTGGCAATGGCGATGGCCTCGGCTTCGGTGTCAAAGCGCACCAGCGGCGCCACCGGGCCGAAGATCTCCTCCTGCAGGATGGGGTTGGTTTTATCCACCTTGCCCAAAATAGTGGGGCGGTAGAACAGCGGGCCGGCGGGATGGGCTTCGCCCCCCAGCAGCAGCTCGGCACCGGCGGCGACCGATTGTTGCACCAGCTCGGCCACCTTGCTGGCGGCGGCGGGGTTGATCAGCGGGCCGATCTGGGTGCCCTCGCTCATGCCATCTCCCACCTTAAAGGCGCTGACGGCGGCGGTCAGCTTCTCGGCGAAGGCGTCGTAGACGCTGGCCTGCACCAGAATCCGGTTGGCACAAACACAAGTTTGCCCGGCGTTGCGGTATTTGGAGGCGAGCGCCCCGGCCACTGCGGCATCAAGATCTGCATCGTCAAAGACGATAAAGGGGGCGTTGCCGCCGAGCTCCAGCGACAGCTTCTTCATGGTGTCGGCGCACTGGCGCATCAGCAGCTTGCCGATGCGGGTAGAGCCGGTGAAGGAGAGCTTGCGCACCACCGGATTGCTGCACAGCTCGTTGCCCACCGCGCTCGCCTGATGGCTGGTGACGATATTGATGACCCCGGCGGGGAGCCCTGCCTGCTCGGCCAGGGCGGCCAGTGCCAGCGCGCAGAGCGGGGTCTCGGCAGCGGGTTTGATGACGATGGTGCACCCGGCGGCCAGCGCCGGGCCCGCCTTGCGGGTGATCATGGCAATGGGGAAGTTCCACGGGGTGATGGCGGCCACCACCCCCACCGGCTGCTTGATGGTGGCCAGCCGGCGATCGCCGCTAAAGCCCGGAATGGTGCGGCCGTAGGCACGCTTGCCCTCCTCGGCGAACCACTGGATAAAGCTGGCGCCGTAGGCCACCTCGCCCTTGGCCTCTGCCAGTGGCTTACCCTGCTCGCAGGTCATGATGCGGGCCAGCTCGTCGCTGTGGGCGGTGATGGCGGTAAACCAGGCGTAGAGCTTGCTGCTGCGCTCTTTGGCGGTCAGGGCTGCCCAGCCGGGTTGCGCAGCGTGGGCGGCCGCAATGGCGCGGCGGGTATCCTCGGCATCCATGTCGGGCACTTGGGTGATCACGGCACCGCTGGCCGGGTTGGTGACCTCGAAGGTGCGGCCGCTGGCGGCAGCGCACCAGTGGCCACCTATATAGGCACGGGATGTGATCAAGCTGGCGTCGGTGGTGGTTCCTAAGATTGTGACTGACATAACAAGCCTCGAGTGTGGGTCAGCGTAGCGGGTTGCCGATTTTAGCCGACCCTTCCTGTGTCGCTGCCGTATAAAATAATAAGCACAGCAAGACCATAAATTGTGCGTAAATG
>JBOFSK010000297.1:0-3621 GCA_051651505.1 Aeromonas sp. | reverse complement strand
TGGAGGCGGTGGTGCTGGCGCTGCTCGGTGGCGCTATGGGCCTGAGCTTATTGGGGGCGATCAAGCTGCTGCTCACCATGCTGGCGGCAGGTTTGCCACTCACCCTGCATCCGCTTTATCTGTTGCTGGCCCTGGGCTGTAGTGCCCTGGTTGGGCTGCTAGCCGGGGTTGCCCCTGCCCTGCGGGCGGTACGTCTTGACCCTGTGGTTGCGTTGCGGGGTGAGTGATTAGAGCGTGAGCAGCTGCTCATTTTCAATGATCTCGCATCCTGTTGGCCACGCTGAGAGCTGGATCATCGCGTGGGCCACCTGTCTGGCCTCGATCGCGCGCCAACGGGCGAGCTTACCTACCAGCAGCGGCCGCAACAGCGGATAGATAGCCTGAAAGATCTGCTCCGAGCGGCGCGGTGGCTGGCGATCCCCTAGTAGCATGGCTGGCCGCACTATGGCCAGACGGGGCCAGGATTGGGCCAGCAGCGCCTGCTCCATCTCTCCCTTGGTGCGTGCATAGAGCGCAGGCGAGCGGGCATTGGCTCCCAGACTTGAGACCACAATCAAGCGCTGACAACCGTGGCGGCGAGCCAGGTCGGCAAAGGCAACTACATAGTCGAGATCAACCTGGCGAAACGCCTCGGCAGAGCCTGCATCTTTGCGGGTGGTGCCGAGCGCACAGAAGGCGATATCCACCGGGCGGGAGAGGGTGACGCTGGCCAGATCATCAAAATTGACCGGCAGCCAGTGGTGCGCCTCCTTGCCCGGCTTGCGACAGAGCAGGGTCAGTTCATGTTCTGCTGGCAGTTGTTGCACCAGCTCACGACCAATAAGGCCGCTGGCGCCAGCAATCAGGATCCGGCTCATGGTTTTCTCCCTGTTTCATTCGATGGTGTTGATGCCATGGTGGCTGCTCATCAGCATCAGTCAATTTGCGGGCCGCTGCAATGGGGGGAGATGACACCGCATCGTCTGACAAGATAACGGGCAGGATACATAGCGCGGGGGCTAGATAAAACAAAACCGGCACGAGGCCGGTTTTGTGAGCTATCAGAGTGGGGTGTTAAAGGCGGCAGGCAGTGGGAAGTCACCGGTCACTGTCGTCAGTCGCTCATTGGCGAAGGTCACGGTAAGCTCCTTGCGTTCCTTGTCACCACGACCTGGCTGGAACTCATAGAGGTAGTACCAGCTATTGGGATCAAAGCTGTCGCGCAGCATAGGGCTACCCAGTACATAGCTGACCTGCTCGCGGGTCATGCCCTGGCGCAGTTTATCGACCTGTTTTTGTTCCACATAGTTGCCTTGAGGAATATCAATGCGATAGACCAGGCTGCAACCGGAGAGGGTAAGGGCGGCCAACGCCGCGGCAATCAGGTGTTTCATCCGCATATCGAGTTCAGATCATCCATTTAGGTCTTTTTAAGCTGGCAGAATAATACCTACTCCTTTGCTGGAAGTAAAAAACCATTGATCCAACCCTTCTCGGTCTCAATCATAATGTCATGAAGTTGGCAAACGTTTCGATGTGGTTTTGCCGTTGTCAATGCCGTGAAGTGTGAGGCGTATCAAGGAATTGGCAAAGGCTTTCGACCATAGTTGGCGCCTCCCCAAAGAGGGGGGTTAACGGCTTGAAAGTATCATAAAGAATCATCTTAACGTGCGCCCTGACCATGCTGGCAGGGGGCAACCAGGAGTCCACTATGTCTGATGTATTTCACTTGGGTTTGAAGAAAGCGGATCTGCAAGGCGCCACCTTGGCGATCGTTCCTGGTGACCCCGAGCGCGTCAAGCGTATCGCAGAGCTGTTGGATAACCCGGTGCACCTGGCCAGCCATCGTGAATTCACTACCTGGCGCGGCGAGATGGATGGCAAGGCCGTGATCATCTGCTCGACCGGTATCGGTGGCCCGTCCACCTCCATCGCGGTAGAAGAGTTGGCCCAGCTGGGCATCCGCACCTTCCTGCGGATCGGCACCACCGGCGCCATCCAGCCGCACCTGAACGTGGGTGACGTGATCGTCACTACCGGTTCCGTGCGCCTCGACGGTGCCAGCCTGCACTTTGCACCGATGGAGTTCCCGGCCGTGGCCGACTTCGACTGCACCACCGCGCTGGTCAACACCGCCAAAGAGATGGGCTCCAAGCTGCACGTGGGCGTGACTGCCTCCTCTGACACCTTCTACCCGGGGCAGGAGCGTTACGACACCGTATCCGGCCGTGTAGTGAGCCGTTTCCAGGGTTCCATGAAAGAGTGGCAAGCCATGGGCGTGCTGAACTATGAGATGGAATCGGCCACCCTGCTGACCATGTGCTCCAGCCAGGGCCTGCGTGCCGGTATGGTGGCTGGCGTTATCGTCAACCGTACCCAGCAGGAAATCCCGAACGCCGAAACCATGGCGAGAACCGAATCTGATGCCATCAAGATCGTACTGGGCGCTGCCCGCAAGCTGATCTGATAGCACCACACAGAGTGGGGGTGGGGGCCGTTGCGAAAGCGCGGCCCCTATCTTTATCTGCCGTTTGCCGCTTTTCCTCTTCTGTCACCCCTTTCACTATTTCCGCTACACTCGCGTTGATTGCCATCTACTGACGGTCTTTACTTATTGCGCCTAAAAAGGCGCGGCGCAGCGGATCTGCATCGGCTCGCCGCTCACTGGATGAATAAAATCCAGCTCGCTGGCGTGCAACATCAGCCGCGGTGCCTGTTCGCAGCCAGGCAATAGCAGACCACCGTAGAGATCGCAGCCGAGGATGGGGTGGCCCAGCAGCTGGCTGTGGATCCGCAGTTGATGAGTGCGACCGGTCTGTGGCACCAGCCGCACCCGGGTCAATGGCACGGTTTGCCCCTGCATCTGCCGCTCCTGCTGCTCAATCACCTGATAGCGGGAGCGGGCGGGTTTGCCACTGGTGGCGCAGATCTTCATCAGCGGGAAAATCGCCGGGTCCTTGGCGATAGGAGCGTCGATCACTCCCTCATCGTCAGCCAGATGGCCGCACAGCAGCGCGCTGTAGGCCTTGCTCACCGCCCGCTGGCTGAATTGCTGGCAGAGCAGGGCATTGATGGCCTTGTTTTTGGCCACCACCATGATGCCTGAGGTGCCGAAATCGAGGCGATGCACCAGGGTGCAGCTGGGGTAATCCTGCACCAGTCGATAATGAACTGAATCGAGATTCAGCGGATTCTTGCCCGAGAGGCTCAGCAGGCCGCTTGGCTTGTTGATCAGCAGCAGATGATCATCTTCAAACAAGGTCTCGATGGCTGCACTGCAGGGCGGGGCAATAAAGGTGTCGACGATAACAGACATAGGGTGCACGGGTTGGAAGCGGGGGACGATCATACCCGAACCGGCGATACGGGGCGACTCACCATGATATTTGAGCTGGCTCTGTGCTCGCACCTTGGTTGAGTTATTGTTATGTTGACCAAGGTGAGTCATCCGAGTTCGAGGCGTGCAACAAGGGGCAACACATGGGAAAGACAGGGTTAGTGCTGCTGGCCGGGTTGCAACTGACAGGCTGTGCGACGCCATTTGAGCGAATGTGGCAGGGGCTGGCGACCTGTGAGTTTGTCGATCTCTACATTGATGAAGATACGGGGGGAGCTGCCAATTCCCAGCTCGCTCACTACACC
>JBOFSK010000296.1:0-7577 GCA_051651505.1 Aeromonas sp. | reverse complement strand
CCGGTCAGCTTGTCGGCATAGGGCTCGCCCAGACCGGTCACACTCACCGCTTCTGGCGCACTGATGGCCAGATAGGTGTGCAGCGCTCCGCCATAAACCAGCGGCGCTGTGCCCGTGTTGCGAGTGGCCAACACCAGCGAGAGCTCCTTGCCCACCAATACATCCAGCTCCAGCTCAAACGCCTGATCCCACACTGCGCGGGTGGTATCGCTGTCGCGTAACGAAAGATGCACCAAGGTACCATCCGGGTGGTCTGACACGCCATCCAGCTCCCATAGGGTAGTACGGGCAAAGCCGTGGGATGGCTTGCCACTCCCCACCCGAGCGGGCGCAGGGCCAAACCATGGCCAACAGAGTGGAATACCGCCACGGATTGGCTTGCTGCCATCCAGCACAGCGTTGTCACTCAGCCAAATCGTCGCCGGCTCACCATGACGCTGATAACTGAGCACATGGCCACCAAACAGACTAATGTCGGCCTTGGCAAAGGCGTTATTGACAGTCAGTACTGGCAAACCGGCGGCGTTATTGGCCAGCTGGCAGCTAGTCGTTAATGGGCGAATAGGTTGCATGAAGACTCCTGTCATCAAGGGAAACCAAAAAACAAAAAGGCGGCCAATGGCCGCCTTTTTTAAGCTACGCGATTGCGCATCCCAAATTACTTGGAGATGTGAGCGATCAGGTCCAGAACTTTGCTGGAGTAGCCCATTTCGTTGTCGTACCAGGACACAACTTTAACGAACTTGTCGTTCAGCTGGATACCGGCTTTGGCATCGAATACAGAGGTCTGACGCTCACCGATGAAGTCGTTAGAAACAACTTGATCTTCGGTGTAGCCCAGAACGCCCTTCATGGAACCTTCGGAAGCGGCTTTCATCGCTGCACAGATCTGCTCGTAAGTAGCAGCAGTCTTCAGGTTAACAGTCAGGTCAACAACAGACACGTCTGGAGTTGGAACACGGAAAGCCATACCAGTCAGCAGGCCTTTCAGTTCTGGGATAACTACGCCAACAGCTTTAGCTGCACCGGTAGAAGACGGGATGATGTTCTGGCCAGCGCCACGACCACCGCGCCAGTCTTTGGCGGACGGGCCATCAACGGTCTTCTGGGTAGCAGTGGTAGCGTGAACGGTAGTCATCAGGCCAGACTCGATACCGAAGGTATCGTTCAGAACCTTGGCGATAGGGGCCAGGCAGTTGGTGGTGCAGGAAGCGTTGGAAACGATGTCCTGGCCAGCGTAGGTCGCGTCGTTAACACCCATGACGAACATTGGGGTAGCGTCTTTGGACGGGCCAGTCAGTACGACTTTCTTGGCACCAGCTTGGATGTGCTTACGCGCAGTCGCGTCATCCAGGAACAGACCAGTCGCTTCGGCAACTACGTCAACACCGATTTCGCCCCACTTCAGCTCAGCTGGGTCACGAACGGCGGTAACGCGAACGGTTTTACCGTTTACAACCAGGTTGCCGTCTTTAACTTCTACGGTACCGTTGAAACGACCGTGAGTTGAATCGTACTTCAGCATGTAAGCCATGTAGTCAACATCGATCAGGTCGTTGATACCAACAACTTCGATGTCTGCACGCTCACAAGCCAGACGGAATACGAAACGACCGATACGGCCAAAACCGTTAATACCTACTTTGATAGTCATAATTAGTTACCTAACTGTTCAGTAGTTAAAGAAAATTCCGTTTGTAAATTTACTAGAACTCTCCGGTGAGTCAACCTGCTTTCTGTCTGAAATTGCGCTACATCATGAAAAGCTGTGAAATTTATTTTCTGTTTATGTAACTGACAACCATTTTTTGCTCAAAAAAGTGTCAGTTTGCGACATTTTCCGGATACAGATAACAACAATTGTGCCTGCTTGGTCACACAACCATGCGTCGAGATATGTAAAAATAGCCGCGGTTTAGCATGGCTCAAAAGCCACTGTTCAAGTACCAACCCATAAAAATTATTTTAAATAGCGTAGATAGAATCCACAGCGGGAATTCTCAAACTATGACCACCCTGATTGAACAGCTGGCTGCCGCAAAAGGTATCGCCAGCGAATATGTTGATGCATGGGGCCACCCGGCCCAGGTATCTGAAGAGAGCAAGGTCGCCATGTTGGGCGCCATGGGTTATCGCGTTGATGACGAAGATGCGCTGGTGCAACAGCTGGAAGAGGAATATCGCCAGCAATGGCTGCGGCCACTGGACCCTGTCATGGTCGTTCGCGCCGGTGACGCTGTCACTCTCGACATGCGCCTGCCCATCGAATTCGTCAATGACGCCCTGATTTGGCAGCTGCAGCAAGAACAAGGTGTCATGCTGTCCGGCCAGGTTACCCCGATCGAAGGTGAGCTGGTCGGCGTTGCCGAATTTGCAGAGATGGAGTGCCAGGCCTATCGCGTCACCCTGGCGATGACCCCTGAGCTCGGTTATCACCAACTGGTGCTGCTGGAAGAGGGCAATGACGAGCCGCTGGCCACCATGCGCCTGATCGTCGCCCCCAAGGCTTGCTATAAACAGCCCCCTATCGCCAATGGCCAAAAAGTGTGGGGCCCGAGCGTCCAGCTCTACTGCCTGCGCAGCCGTCACAACTGGGGCATCGGTGATTTCAGCGATCTGGGCCAACTGGTTGAGAAAGCCGCCGCGTGGGGTGCCCACTTCGTTGGCCTCAACCCTATCCACGCCCTCTACCCGGCTAATCCGGAAAGTGCCAGCCCTTATAGCCCCTCTTCCCGGCGCTGGCTCAACGTGGCCTATATCAATGTAGAAGCCGTGCCCGAGTTCCAGACCAGTCACCGTCCTCAAGCAGATGTGGCAAGCGCCGCCTTTCAGCAACATCTGGCCAACCTGCGGGCCAAGGAAGAGGTCGATTACACCGGCGTTATCCAGACCAAGCTCGGCATCTTGCGCCAAGTATTTGATGAAGCCGAACTCAGTGCCGAGCGTCAGGCACAATTCAATCGCTTCGTCGCAGCCGGGGGCGACAGCCTGCAACAGCAAGCGGCGTTTGATGCCCTGCAAGCCCACTTTTACGCCAAGGGAGAGAACGCCTGGGGCTGGCCGGTATGGCCGCAACCGTTCCGCAATTACCACAACCCGGCCGTCGCGAGCTGGATGGCCGAGCATCAGCAAGATGTGAACTTCTATCTCTATCTGCAGTTCCTGGCCGATGAGCAGCTGGCGCAAGCCGATGCCCGTGCCAAGGCGGCCGGTATGGCGATGGGGATCTACCGGGATCTGGCGGTCGGCGTCTCTGAAGGCTCCACCGAGATCTGGGCCAACCAAGAGCTCTACTGCCCGAAAGCCTCGGTCGGTGCGCCACCCGATATTCTCGGCCCACTCGGTCAGAACTGGGGCTTGCCCCCGATGAACCCGAACAAGCTGTTTGAAGCGGCCTACCAGCCGATGGTAGAGATGTTCCGTGCCAACATGCGCTCCTGCGGTGCGCTGCGCATCGACCATGTGATGGCCTTGCTGCGCCTGTGGTGGGTGCCGCCCGGAGAATCTGCCGACAAAGGCGCCTACATCTACTATCAGGTCAATGATCTGCTGGGCATTCTGGCTCTCGAGTCCCACCGCAACCAGTGCCTGCTGATCGGTGAAGATCTGGGGACTGTGCCGGAAGGCATCGATGTGACCCTGAAAGAGAACGGTGTCCACTCTTACAAAGTGTTCTTCTTTGAACGCTCCAAGACCGATGGCGGTTTTATCTCCCCGGCGCACTACGCCGAGCAGGCGATGTCTGCGTTAACCACTCACGACATGCCAACCCTCAAGGGATTCTGGCATTGCGATGATCTGGCCCTCGGCCGTCAACTGGGTTTATATCCAGATGAGGATGTGCTGAAGACACTGTATGCTGATCGCCACCAGGCCAAACAGCAGATCCTCGATAGCTTGCATGCTCATCAGGTTATCTCTGACAACATCAGCCATGACGTCAACTGGGTCGGCATGAACACCGAACTCAACCACGGTCTGCAGATCCATATGTCCCGTGGCAGCTGTGCGCTGTTCAGTACCCAGCTGGAAGACTGGTTGGAAATGGACAAGCCGGTCAACGTACCGGGCACCAGTTATGAATACCCCAACTGGCGCCGTAAGCTCTCCACTGACCTGGAAGATATTTTTACTAATGAGGCCCTCAGATTACTGGCTGGCAAGATGAGCCAAGCCCGTAATGAGGCCAGTCGTTGAGGGGCTGTAAACCACAGCTAACTCACTTAAATCCACTCCGGCTCAGGCCGGAGTGGATCTTCTGCCATGAAAGGAAATCTCGATGCTCGTTGAACGTTTGGTTGCCGCCCGCTGCAGTGATCCCTTCTCTCATCTAGGTCTTGCGGCCAATCCGACGGGGCCCGGCCTCAAACTGACCGCCTGGTTGCCTGATGCACTACAAGTGAAAGTGAAGGACCTCAAATCAGGTAAAGTGATTGCCACACTGGCTCCCACCGATGATTCGGGTCTTTTTGAAACAGTATTCACCCGCCGCAAGAACCCCTTCCCTTATCAGCTGCTCGCCAGCTACCCGGATAGCACCACCACCGTCATCGACCCCTATCAGTTTCAGGATGCCGCCTGGGCGGGCCTGGCCGAACTAACGGCTCAGCCGGAAAACCTCTACCACACCTTGGGTGCGCAATTGCGCACGGTGGCGCATCTGGGTCAACAGGTGGAAGGGGTCCGCTTTGCGGTCTATGCGCCGAGCGCCACGGCAGTGAGCCTGATCGGCGATTTCAACTTCTGGGATGGCCGTCGCCACCCGATGCAACGCAGCCTGTGCGGCCACTGGGTGCTGTTTGTTCCCGGTCTGAAAGCAGGGGATCGCTACAAGTTCGAGCTCAAAGATCCCGCCGGTCATCGTTTGCCGCACAAGAGCGACCCAGTCGGCTTCTATTGCGAGCAGTATCCGTCATTCGCTTCGGTGGTCTATGACCACACCCAGTTCCAGTGGCAGGACGCCGAATGGATCGCCAGCCAGCACAACGACAAACGGGAACAACCCCTCTCCATCTATGAGCTGCACGTCGGTTCCTGGAAGCGCCACCCCAATGGCGACAGCCTGAGCTGGCGTGAACTGGCGGTAGATCTGGTGGCCTATGTCAAAAAGATGGCATACACCCATATCGAGCTGCTGCCGATCTCCGAGCATCCGTTCAGTGGCTCCTGGGGCTACCAGCCGGTGGGTATGTTCTCCCCCACTAGTCGTTATGGCAGCGCCGACGACTTCAAATACTTCGTTGACCAGTGCCACCAGGCCGGCATCGGCGTGATCCTCGACTGGGTGCCTGCCCACTTCCCCTCCGATGCCCACGGACTGGCTCGCTTCGACGGCACGCCACTTTATGAATATGAAGACCCGCGCCGTGGCTGGCACCCGGACTGGAACTCCTACATCTATGACTATGGCCGCAACAATGTCCGCCAGTTTCTGGTCGCCAGCGCCCTGTTCTGGCTCGACAAATTCCACATCGATGGCCTGCGGGTGGATGCGGTCGCCTCCATGCTCTATCTCGATTATTCACGCAATGCCGGCGAGTGGGTACCAAACGTTGATGGGGGCAACCACAACTATGAGGCGGTAAGCCTCTTGAAGTGGACTAACGAAGAGGTGTACAGCAAGTATCCGCATGCCATGACCATCGCCGAAGAGTCTACCGCCTATGCTGGTGTCTCCCGCCCGACCTTCCTCGGCGGCCTTGGCTTTGGCTTCAAGTGGAACATGGGCTGGATGCACGATACCCTCACCTATATGCAAAAAGAGCCGGTTCACCGTCGCTACCATCACAACGACATGACCTTCTCCATGGTGTACCACTATGACGAGAACTTTATTCTGTCGCTCTCCCACGATGAGGTCGTACACGGTAAGCACGCCATGCTCTACAAGATGCCCGGTGACGAGTGGCAGCAGGCCGCCAACCTGCGGGCCTATATGGGCTTTATGTATGCGCATCCCGGCAAGAAGCTCAACTTTATGGGCACCGAAATCGCCCAAAGCAATGAGTGGAATCACGATGCCCAGCTGCCATGGCACCTGCAACAGTACCCTAAACATGCGGGCCAACAGCGCCTGATCCGCGATCTTAACCACCTCTACCGTCATGAGCCTGCCTTGTATCAGGCTGATTATGAGCAAACCGGCTTCCGCTGGCTGGATCACAACGATGCCGACAACAGCATCTTTGCCTGGCTGCGGGCCGATAAAGAGGGCAAGCAAGCCATCGTAGTGGCGGCCAACTTCACCCCGGTGCCCCGCCTTGCATACCGGGTCGGCGTCCCTGCGGCGGGCCACTATCGGGTAGTGCTCAACACCGACAGCGAGTTTTATTGGGGTAGCAACTATGATGTGGGTCTGACCTTTGCCGCCGAGGCGACGCCCTGGCAGGGGATGGCGCACAGCATAGTGCTGGACCTGCCACCGCTGGCAACCTTGTTTATCAAACAGGAGTCTTGATGTTGGTAATGGAAACTGGGGACAGTTACCCCTTAGGCGCTCAACTTGATAACAACGGTTGTCACTTCTGCGTCTGGGCTCCCCATTCAGACAAGGTAGAGCTCTGTCTGTTCGATGAACAGGAGCAGGAGATCGCTCGACTGGAGCTGCCCGGCCGCCGCGGTCAATACCGCTTTGGTTATGTACGGGGCCTACAAGCTGGTCAGCGCTACGGTTATCGCGTATATGGCATCCCCCAGGAGGGGATGCTGTTCAATCCCGATAAATTGCTGATCGACCCTTATGCCAAGGCACTCAGTCGCCCCGTTTACTGGGATGACACTCAGTATGAAGCCGACAGCGCCGCCATGGTCCCCAAGTCGGTGGTGGTGGATGACAGCTTCGACTGGCAAGGGGTTACCAAACCCAACATCAGTCATGCCCGAACCATCCTCTATGAAACTCACGTCAAGGGGCTGACCAAGCAGCATCCGGGGATCCCCAAGGCACTGCAGGGCACTTATCTTGGCATCAGCCACCCACTGATGATCGAGCACATGAAAAGCCTTGGCATCACCTCGGTGCAACTGATGCCGGTGACCGCCTTTATGTCAGAACCCAGACTGGAGCGGCTGGGATTAGCCAACTACTGGGGCTACAACCCCATCGCTTTCTTCGCGCCCGAACCTCGCTACAGCAGTGTCACCGCCCATGCCATTAGCGAGTTCAAGACGATGGTGCGTGAGCTGCACCGGGCTGGGCTCGAAGTCATACTCGATGTGGTCTATAACCACACCGCGGAGTCGGGCTTCGATGGCCCCATGCTGTCATTCAAGGGGTTCGACAACGCCGGTTACTACGCCTTCGAGGCGGGGGCCCACGGCCCCGATTACAGCCGTCACAGCAACGTCACCGGCTGTGGCAACAGCGTCAATCTGGATCACCCTAACACCTTGCGACTGGTACTCGATGCCCTGCGCTATTGGGTCAGCGAGATGCAGGTGGATGGTTTTCGCTTCGATTTGGCGGTGACGCTGGCGCGGGAAGCGGGTGAGTTCGACCCCATGGGTGCCTTCTTCAAGGCGGTGATAGCCGATCCTGTGCTATCACAGGCCAAACTCATCGCCGAGCCTTGGGACAT
>JBOFSK010000295.1:0-2212 GCA_051651505.1 Aeromonas sp. | reverse complement strand
TAAAAGGAAGAGAGTGCCTGGCTATATTGATCGCCACCAAAGTTCTGCAGCCGGGAGTAGATCACCTCGCCTTTGACCAGTGCCGCAAAGGTCATGGCGCTGGCCCCGATGTCAATGAGCCCGACCGGGAGCTCACTGGCCTGCAGGTCAGGTAAGCACGCCATGGCCGCACGACCCAAGGCATGAGCCCCAACGTCAACCACCTTAACGGTCATGCCAGCCTCAGCAAGGGCGCTGACGCGGCCATTGACACTTTCAGTGCGCGCAGCACTGAGCAACACCGCTTGGCGATCGTCACTCTTGTTGGCGTTCAGCACCTCAAAATCCAGGCTCACTTCGTCAAGAGGAAAAGGAATAATCTGCTCCGCCTCCAGCTGTACCTGATTTTCCAGATCCTTGTCTTTGAGACGGGCATCAATCTGGATCACCTTGGTAATAACATTGGAACCGGTCACCGCGGTAGCCGCGTAGTCGCTGCGGCCCACGATGAGGCGCTTGAGGGTCTTGAGTGATTGACTGACTCGCTCGATATCTTGCAACTGATAATCGACAAATGTCCCTTTCGGGGTGGCGATATCCGCTATGGACTCGAGATGTAATTTGCCAGGACGGCCACTGAGCGTGACGGCTTTGATGGTCTGACTACCAAAGTCAATGCCCACCAAGGGAAGGAGAGATTTTTTGTTGAATAGCCCAAACATATACACATCCATGCGTTATGGGTTTTATTGCTGATATCCGGTGCAACCCCCTATCAGCAGTCATGTATGTTCATACTAAAGGCTGCATCTCCTAATGTCATAAAGTTTATAACGAAAAGTGACCCGCCTCGCTTTCTTCATTACAAATGACCATCCTTGGTTATTGCTTGCCATAGTGCTAACCTTTCGCCTCTTTTGAGGTGAGTGACTCACCTTAGGAAAACCTCGAATGCCTGATGGCAAAAGGGCTATACTGTGCGCCCGCTGGTTAATTTTAAGACGATTGGTAGTTCTTCCATGCTGAAATGGCTCGTTCGCCTCTTTATTGTCACTATGCTGGGTGCTGTGCTGGGTGTTGCCAGCCTCATCGGCATCTACTTCTACGTTAAGCCTCAACTGCCTGACGTGAGCGCCCTGCGCGACGTCAAACTGGCGACCCCGATGCGGGTTTACAGCCAGGATGGCGAGTTAATCGCACAATATGGCGAGATCCGTCGCATCCCATTGCGGCTGGACGACATTCCACAGCCCATGATTGATGCCGTGCTGGCGACCGAAGATGCCCGCTTTTATGAGCACCCGGGCATAGATCCCATTGGGATCATCCGGGCCGCCTCGGTCTGGGCTGTCTCTGGTCAAGCCCGTCAGGGTGCCAGTACCATCACCCAGCAGGTTGCCCGCAACTTCTTTTTGAGTAATGAAAAAACCATCATCCGCAAGATCAAGGAAGTATTCCTGGCTTGGCGCATAGAACAAAACCTCAGCAAAGACGAGATCCTCGCGCTCTATCTCAACAAGATCCCCCTTGGATATCGCTCCTTTGGTATTGGTGCCGCTGCTCAGGTTTACTTCGGCAAAGAGGTCAAAGATCTGGGGCTGGACGAGATCGCCATTATCGCCGGTCTCCCCAAGGCCCCGTCCATGCTCAACCCGATCCGCTCCCCCGAGCGCGCCTTTGCCCGGCGTAATGTGGTGCTGGGTCGGATGCTGGAAACCGGCAAAATCACTCAGGCTCAGTTTGATAGCACCACCAAACTGCCGATCAAGGCCCGTTACCACGGCGCGGAAGTGACCCTGCATGCACCCTATCTTGGGGAGATGGTGCGCCAGAAACTGCTGGCTCAGTTTGGCGAAGATGCCTATACCATGGGCCTGCATATCTACACCACCGTCAGTGCAGAGCGTCAGCGGGCAGCGAGGCAAGCCTTGCTAGATGGCGTATTCGCCTACGACATGCGCCATGGCTATCGCGGCTCGACCGCGCAATTATGGAAAGCAGGGGAAACCAGCTGGGATTATGAACAAATCGTCACCCATCTGGGCAAGCAGCCGAGCTATGACCCCTTGCAGGCAGCCGTGGTCACCAAGCTGGGTGAACGCAGCGCCACGCTGATCCTGAAAAATGGCCAAGAGGCCGAACTGAATTGGAATGGCATCAAATGGGCGCGCGCCTTTATCACCGACGATCGCCAAAGTTATGCCCCTAAATCAGCTCGCGATGTCCTGAAAGT